>SEEY01000851.1 GCA_004211235.1 Rubrivivax sp. | reverse complement strand
GGACGCGACCGCCCTGGGCCTGCCCAGCCTGGCCGAGCGACGCGAGGCCGAGGCGCTCGGCTTCGCGCAGCTGCTGCGCGCGCTGCTGCCGACGCCGCGGGCCGCCTGCCGGCATTGTTGAGCGCCAGCGCCATCGAGGCGCTGCGCAACTGCCCCTACCAGTTCTTCAGCCGTTCCCTGCTGGGGCTGCGCGAGGCCGACGAGCTGGAGCAGGAGCCCGACAAGCGCGACTACGGCACCTGGCTGCATGCGGTGCTCAAGCGCTTCCACGAGGCGCGTGGCGAGGATGACGACCTCGCGCTGCGCGCGGCTGCGCAAGCCGAGCTGGCGCATGTCGACGAGATCGACTTCCTCCCTTTCTCGGCCGCCTTCGAGCGGCTGCGCCCTCTGTACCTGGCCTGGCTGGCCGAGACCGAGGCGACCGGCCAGCGCTATGCGGCCGGGGAGCTGGACCGCGACTGCCGGCCCTTCGCCGCGCCACTGCAAGGCGTCGTCCTGAAAGGTCGCCTCGACCGCATCGACGACTCGGCCCAAGGCACCTGGCTGCTGGATTACAAGACCGGCGACGCCAAGACGCTGAAGGACAAGGTCGCCGCGAAACTGGAAGACACGCAGCTCGCCACCTACGCGCTGCTGTCGGGCGCCGAGCCGGGCCTGAAGGCGGGTTATCTGGTGCTGGACGATGGCAAGGGCGTTGCGCTGCTGCCGCACGATGACGTCAGCGCCACGGCGCTGGCGCTGCGTGACGGCCTGCAGGCTGACCTGGCCGCCTTGCGCGATGGCGCGTTGTTGCCCGCGCTCGGCGAAGGCCGCGTCTGCGATTTTTGCGAAGCCCGCGGCATCTGCCGTCGGGATGACTGGACCCCCACGACATGAGCGGCGAACTCGCCTATTGGGCCGACGGCTACCGCATCCCGCGCGAGCGCTTCTACGCGCTGGCCTGCGACCCGGCGCGCAGCATCGTCGTCGAGGCCTGCGCCGGTGCGGGCAAGACCTGGATGCTGGTGTCGCGCATCCTGCGCGCGCTGCTGGCCGGCGCCGAGCCACAGCAGATCGTTGCCATCACCTTCACGCGCAAGGCCGCCGGCGAAATGCGCGAGCGGCTGGCCGAATGGCTGGCCGAATTCGCGCATGCCCCGGAAGCGGCACAGGTCGCCGCGCTGCAGCAGCGCGGCGTCTCGGCCGAGCACGCCGTCTTGCTGCGCCCGCGCCTGGCGGAGCTGCTGCGCGGCGGCCGCAGCGTCGAGGTGCGCACCTTCCACGGCTGGTTCTCGCAGTTGTTGCGGGCTGCGCCGCTGGCCTTCCTGCAGGCCCAGGGCATCGCGCCCGAGCTGCAGCTCGTCGAGGATGAAGAGGAGCTGATGCCGGCGCTGTGGCGACGCTTCCATGCCGCCGTGGTGGCGGATGACGCCTTGCGGGCGGACTTCCAGGCGCTGACGCAATCGCGCGGCCGCTTCAACCTGCGTGAATGGCTGCTGGGCGCCTTCTCGAAGCGCGTGGAGCTTCGGCTGGCCGAGGCCGCCGGCGTGCTCGAGGCGAGCCTGCCCGGCGCCGTGGACCTGCTCGGCACGACACCGGAGCAGTTCTTCGCCCATCTGCTGGAGCCGCTCGCGGCGCTCGCCCGCCAGCTGGGCGCGGCCAGGGGCAAGAAGGCCCAGGACGCGGCCGTGGCGCTGCAGCAGGCGAGCGATTTCGACAGCGCCTTCGCCGCGCTGTTCACGCTGAAGGGGGAGCCCCGCAAGCTCGGCTTCGAGAGCGCCGACTTCGACGAGCTGTGCGGCGAGCT
>SEEY01000850.1 GCA_004211235.1 Rubrivivax sp. | reverse complement strand
CTCCAGCAACCGCATCGCCTGCGCCCAGACCCACGCTGGCAGGCCCTCGGGCGAGGCGGGCGATAGGCCCGGTCGCAGCGCCATGACGCGGCGCTGGTTGCGCGCCACGCTGGCATAGGGCACGCCGACATCGCCCGGCCGGCCCTCGACGCGCAGCATCGCGCCCTTGGAGGCCGCGAAGTCTTCCAGCAGGCGCGTCTTGCCTGATCCGGCTGGCCCGGTCACGGCGATGAGCTGCCCACGCTGCCAGGCCACTTCCATCGCCGCCCAGGCAGCTTCGCGTCCGACCAGCCGCGGCGGGCGCAGCAGCGCCAGCGGCACGGCGGCCACGGCCGGCGGCGGTGATGGCAGGGCGGCGCCCCGCTCGATCTCCCGCGCCAGCGCCACGGTTTCGGCCGACGGCGCGGCACCGAGCTCTTCGTCGAGCAGCGCTTCGCAGCGGCGGAAGGCAGCCAGCGCGGCGAGCCGGTCGCCCATCAGGTGCTGCAGTCGCATGGCACGGCGGTGCGCGGCCTCGGACAAGGGGTCGTGGTGAAGGCGCCGCTGGACGATGGCGAGCGCCGCCGCGTGCTCGCCCGCAGCCTCCAGCCGCGTCGCCTCGTGGTCCATCGCCCGCCACTGCAACGCACGCAGTTCCTCGCGCGTGGCATGCAGCCAGTCGGCGAAGTCCGGCGCATCGTCATGCTCCTGTCCGGACAGCAACGGCGGCGCATCCGCCATGGCCAGCGCAGCGCCGAGGTCCAGCGCGCTGAGCTGCTGCAGGTCGCAGGTGACGTTGTCGCGCAGCGCGATGACCTGATCGCCCTCGACCAGATCGCCAGCGGTCTTGCGCAGCCGGTGCAGCAGCTGGCGCATGTTGGCGCGGGCACCGGCCTCACCCGATCCGGGCCAGAGCAGCCCGGCGAGGCGGTACTTCGGCGTCGGCCCCTGCAGGGCGAGGTAGGCCAGCACGGCGGCGGGCATCCGGTCGAGCCGGCGTTCGCCTTCAGGCGAGTGCAGACGCGGCTCGCCGAGGAGGGTCAGGCGCAGCACGGCGACGTCACAGCGGCGTCACGCCGGTGGTCGGACCATGCGCCCCGCATCCAGCCCCAACCCTCGACACAACCTCAAAGGGAAACCTCATGACCTCGAACACCCCATCCTCCGCAACCACCATTCGCCTCGGCTTGCGCCACGCCCTGGCCGCCGGCCGCATGGCGGCGGCACTCGCCTGCGCCGGCGCCGCGCATTGTGCCCATGCCGCCGACACCCTCTACGCCTACGACGGCTTTGACTATGCCGTCGGCAGCCAGCTGGCCGGCCAGTCGGGCGGCAGCGGCTGGGCGGGCGCCTGGGCCAGCAACGCGGATACCGCGGGCGCCCGCGTCGTTGCCGGCCTGCAATACACCGACGCCGCCGGCCGCGCGCTCGCCACGTCCGGGGGCGCCATCCGCGCCAACCCCTTGGTCTACTTCGCCCAGGAAACACGCGACACGCTGAAGCAGTTCGGCCAGGCGGGCGACTCGATCTGGGTGAGCTTCCTGGCGTGGGTGTGGGTGTGTCAGAGGTGGTATGATAGAAATCTAGAAATCACGATACAGTAGAGCATAGAGTTGCAATACAAACTAGATCAACGGCTGCATAACCGCCTCACATGTGAGATGGACTGAACTGTACTGACCGCGTAATGATTTCATGATCATGTCTTCTCCCTATCTATATCATGGTCGCGAGAGTTGGTCAAACTCACTGTGGGTATCGTAATTTCAGCTCCAGACACAAAAGGTCGAGCACTCAAATATCAGAACA
>SEEY01000849.1 GCA_004211235.1 Rubrivivax sp. | reverse complement strand
CCGTGCCGATGAGCTTCGCCTGCGCCTGGCGGCCGTCGCTGAGCTGCACCTCGATGTCGGAAGCGCCTTCGACGACATGGTTGTTCGTCAGCAGCACGCCGTCGGCCGAGATGATGACGCCCGAGCCCAGGCCGAGTTGCGGGCCGCCGCGCGGCTGGCGCGGCCCGAACGGGAAGCCGAAGTGGAAGAGGTCGCGCTCACGGCCGGCCGCACGCGACGGCGCCTTGCTGGCGGTGATGCTGACGACGGAGGGCGACGCCGCCCGGGCGGCCTGGGCGTAGCCGGTACGCACGACGGAGGCCGGGGGCGAGGGCGGCAGCGCGATCTGGCGGGCGGTCTCGGCGATGGGCGCTTCGCGCCAGCGGGCCTGTTTGAGCCACTGCGGCTTCAGCGTCGACACAACGAACACGGCGGCCAGCACCACCGTGACCGCCTGCGCGAAAATCAGCCAGAGACGCTTCAACACTTCATCACCCCATGACCGATCGCGCCGCGCTGGAACGCCAGCTCAACCAATGGCTGGAGCCCGCGCGGTTCAAAGATTATGGGCCGAACGGTCTGCAGGTCGAGGGGCGGGGCGACGTCAACCGGCTGGTCTGCGGGGTTACCGCAAGCCTGGCGCTGATCGACGCGGCCATCGAGGCGAAGGCCGATGCCATCCTCGTCCACCACGGGCTGTTCTGGCGTGGGCAGGACGGCCGGGTGACGGGCTGGATGAAGCAGCGGCTGGCGCAGCTGATCCGTCACGACATCACTCTCTTCGCCTACCACCTGCCGCTGGACGCACACCCGGAGCTCGGCAACAACGCCCAGCTGGGCAAGCGGCTTGGCTGGGCGGCGGACGGGCGCTTCGGTGAACAGGACCTGGGCTTCACGGCCGCGGTCCAGGCCACCACGCTCGAAGACGTGACCGGGCAGCTGCGCGCACTGACCGGCCGCGACGTGACGGCCGTGCCGGGCGACGGCCGCCCGCTGCGACGCGTGGCCTGGTGCACCGGGGGCGCCCAGGGCTACTTCGAGGCGGCCATCACGGCCGGGGCCGACGTGTTCGTCACCGGCGAGATCTCCGAGCCGCAGGCCCACTACGCCCGCGAAACCGGTGTCGCCTTCATCGCTGCCGGCCACCATGCGACCGAACGCTATGGCGTTCAGGGCGTGGGTGAGCGCATCGCTGCCGAGTTCGGCCTCGACTACCGCTTCATCGACGTACCGAACCCGGCCTAGACGGGGTGCGCCAGCGCGTAGGCGATGGCCGCGCGCACGGCCGTGACCTGCGCGGCGATGCACTGTTGCGGCGTCGTGCGGGGGCTGTCGGGATAGACCTCGGTCGTCGTGCTGAAGCGCGCCTCGGTGATGGCGGCGCACAGGTTCTTCTTCGCAACGGCAAAGCTGATGACGCCGGGTGACTGCAACGGGCAGCCGATGATGTGGCCGTGCGCATCGGGCGGCGCGATGTGAGTCACGCGGGCGACGGCCTCGATGACGGACCGCTGGAACTCCGGCTGCGGGTGTTCGGCATCGTCGACGAGATAGAAACCGTCGGGCACGACGTCGGCCACGAAGGCCTCGCCGTCGCGTGCGGCCAGTGCGGGGCGGAACTCCGATTCGTCGCTGTCGGTCGTCTCGTGCAGGTCGATGTGCAGCAGCACCTGGCCGCGCAAGGGGCCGAGCAGGTCCACCAGTGCCGCCGACTCGCCCACCGGGCTGCCGCTGCGGAAGTTGCGGTTGGGGTCGAGGGCATCCCGGTTCCAGCGCTGCACGCGCTCCCAGGCCCAGGGGCTGACGCAGGGC
>SEEY01000848.1 GCA_004211235.1 Rubrivivax sp. | reverse complement strand
TCGTCATAGCCCAGGCTGACGGCGGCCTGCGCGCCGCCGGGCCACTTGAACGGTGCGGCCGTGGCGGCCACCGACACCAGCAGGCCGAGCGCGGCCACGATCATCTTCTTCATGCTTGTCGTCTCCTCAACGGATGGATTGCATCGCCATCAGCAGGCCGATGAGCACCGGCTGATGGACCATGTAGAAACTCAGCGACCAGCGCCCCAGCACCGCCAGCGGCCGGGGCGCGGCGCCCTGCCACAGCCGCGGCCAGCGCCGTGTGACGGCAAAGCCCAGCAGCATGACACCCAGCCAGGGCAGGACGGGCACGTAGTCTTCGGTGACGGGCTTGTGCGTGACCAGGCCGATCCAGTTCGTCCAGCGCGTGTCGAACGCCGGATCGTGGACGAACTGCGGCACGGCGATGGCCAGTGCCGCCAGCGCGAGCAGCGCGGCGTCCGGCAGGCGCGCCAGGCCCAGCCTCAGCAGCAGCAGCATGACGGCAATGCCGTGCAGCACGCCGAAGCTGATCCAGCTGTCGGGGAACATGAACCAGGAACCGAGCGAGACCAGCAGCGCGCAGCCGGCCACCTGCGCCCAGCGCTTCCAGAACCGGCCGGCGCCCTGCCCGTTCAACACGGCAAGAGCCTGCCCGCCGCCGGCACAGAAGAGGAACAGGCTGACGATGGCCGTGCGCTGCCAGGTCCAGACCGGGTCGCGATAGAAGTCCTGGCGTATCCAGCCGAAGTGGTTCAGGTCGAAGCCGAAATGGAAGGCCGCCATCCAGACGATGGCCGCGCCCCGCAGCGCGTCGAGGCGGTCGGAACGGTTCGGCGAGGGTGCGGCGGCTGCCGGCGGCATGAAGCGTGGAATCAGGGCGGCGACGGGACGGTCGGATTCTGGCCCTTCGGCGCCTGAGACTGCGCCTGCTGCTGCCGCCGCGCCAGCCGCTCCTCGGCCAGGCGGCGCCGGGCGATGCGGTCGCCTTCGTCCGGGTCGGCCGCGCTGTGCATGGCCTCGGCGCGCTGGCGCGCATCCTGGCGGGCGCGTTCGCCGAGCTGCGTCTGCGCCGCCTGGGCCTCGCGGCTGATGTCCCAGTCGGCATCCGTGTAGCGGCCCTGGCCGTTGCGGCACTGGCGGGCGCGGCGCAGCTCGTCCTGCAGGAACTGGCGCTCGGCGTCGCCCAGCGTTGTGGAATTGCCGCGCGTCTGCATGCCGCGGATCTCGCCTTCGCCCGGGCAGGCGTTGCCGGCCGGCGCTGCGAGAGGCTGAGGCGGCACCGCCGGCCGACCCATGGCGGCATCGACCACCTCGGGTTTCATCGCATCCACCACATTCGGTTGCAGATTGCGCCCCGGCAACTGCTGCCCCGCCTGCGGGCAGGGCTTGTCGCTGAAGACCACCTTGCCGGCCACATCGCACTTCCACACCTGCTGCGCCCAGGCGCCCGACAGCGCCAGGCACAGCCCCAGGCCGACACCGATCCGTTTCATCGCCATTCCTTCGTCTGTGTCCAAAATGCGGGCCATTCCGCCATCGCTTTCACTTTTCTTGTTCTCGCCATGCCCAAGCGTCTGCTCGCGCTGACCATCGTCGCACTGTTCGCCACCGTCACTGTCCAGGCGCAGAACCGGCCCGCCCAGCCCCGCGCCGTCAGCGCCCGCGGCACGCTGGACGCCGAGGAGCTGAACAACATTGGTGTCTTCAAACGCGTCAGCCCGTCGGTGGTGCACATCACGACGCTGTCCGTGCAACGCGACTTCTTCTCGCTGCGCACCAGCGAGCAGCCCAGCGGCACCGGCACCGGCTTCAT
>SEEY01000847.1 GCA_004211235.1 Rubrivivax sp. | reverse complement strand
CATCTACGGCCTGCCGTTGCTGACGCCGCCGACGCTGCCGCCCGCCCACCTGCCCTATCCACCCGGCACGCCCAAGGAGCCGTGGCTGCAGCCCGCACCGACACCGGCACCCGGCGCGCTGCCGCCCTTCTTCATCGCGATGGCGCAGGACGACCGACTCGTCGGCACGGGCGTGCGTGGCTTCTACGCGGCGCTCATGGCCGCCGGCTACAGCCCGGAGCTGCATCTCTACGCCAGCGGCGGCCACAGCTTCGGCATGAAGACGCAGGGCACCACGTCCGACACGTGGGCGGAGTCCTTCCATGCCTGGATCACGGCGCTGGGCTTCAAGCAGCCGGGCAAGGCACGGTAGCGGAAGGGGCCGGGGGTCGGCCACGGGGATGGCCGTCAGGCGGACAAGCCGGCGCTGGCGCTTGGCGCGAGGGAGGCACCGGCATAGCGTGGATCGTTCCCACCACTGCTTGCCACAAGCCCGCCCATGCCGTCCCCACGAAGAAACTTCCTCAAGACCAGCGCTCTGTCCTTCTCGCTCGCGCTGGCACTGGCCGCAGCCCACCGTCCGAGTCACGCAGCGCCTTGTACACAGGACGTCTGCACGCTGCCCACTCAGATGATCTGGCCGGCCGGCGCGCCGGCCATCCCCGACTGGCCGGGCACGGCACCCAAGCCAGGGCCCGACGAAGAGCGCGAGGGCGGCGAGGTGGTCGTCAACGTCAGCCAGCCAAGCTACCAGGCCTTTCTCCCGCGCGCCAGCCGGGCCACCGGCGCGGCGGTGCTGATCGCGCCGGGCGGCGGCTTCAGCGCCCTGTCCATCCGCAGCGAGGGCACGCAGGTGGCGCAGTGGCTGGCGGAGCGGGGCATCGCCGCCTTCGTGCTGCGCTACCGCACCTTCCACCTGTCGCCCGGCGAGACCCGTGAGGTCATCAACAAACGCGTGTTCGGCAGCCTGGCGAATGGCCTGGCGGGTGCGGCCGGCGTGGCTGACGGCATGGAAGCGCTGCGCCAGATCCGGGCTCAGGCCGCCGGGTTCGGCATCGACCCGCGACGCATCGGCGTAGTGGGCTTCTCCGCCGGCGGCCACGTGGTGGGCATGATGGCCCTGGCCGCCGACGAACGCGAGCGCCCGAACTTCGTCGGCCTGATCTACGGCATGCCGATGACGACCCCCGTGCCGCCACTGCCGCCCGCCCACCTGCCCTATCCGGAGGGCACGCCGAAGGAGCCCTGGCTGCGCCCCAAGCCCACGCCGGCGCCGGGCGCCCTGCCGCCCACCTTCATCGCCATGGCGCAGGACGACATGGCCGTCGGCTCCGGCGTGCGCGCCTACTACGACGCGATGTTCACCGCCGGCTACCGCCCGGAGCTGCACCTCTACCAACGCGGCAACCACGGCTTCGGCATGCGCCAACAGGGCAGCAGCAGCGACCACTGGCTGGACGCCTTCGGCTGGTGGATTGACGCCGAGGGCTTCAACAAGCGCCCGGCCGCTCAACCGGTGCGTGAGCAGGCGGGGCCCTGAAACAGTTCGGCCCGGGTCCTTGTGAGACCCGGGCCGATGGTGCTTTCCTGCACCTGCGCCGCGTGAACCGGCCTGCCTGCGCAGGCCCGAGGTTCAGAAGCCGAAGCGCATGCGTGCCCCGACGGTACGGGACTCCTGCACGGTCACCTGCATGCCCTGCTGGCTGTAGTTGGTCAGCGGCGACAGGCTCAGGTTGGGGTAGCGCGAGATCGACTGCCAGCCGCGGTTGTCGAACAGGTTCCTGACGAAGAACTCCACCAGCATCTCCTTGCCCTCGAAGCC
>SEEY01000846.1 GCA_004211235.1 Rubrivivax sp. | reverse complement strand
CTCCGCCCTGGCTGGCCGGCGCGCTGTCGCAGTTCAGCGCCGAGTGGTTGAGACTGTCGGCGCCCCTGCAGGCAGCCCGCCTCAAGCGCACGCTGCACCTTTCGGCCGCCATGCTGGCGCTGGGGGCTGCGATGTCGCTTTACCTGCGCGGCATCCTGACGCAATACCGGGTCGGCTGGGAAAGCACTTTCCTCGATGCGGCCCAGGTCCACGGGCTGCTGTCGCTGCTGTTTGCGCCGGCCATGGCGCTGCTGCGCATGCCGGGCTTCACGCTCGAGCAGGTCCAGGCGCTGCAGGCGCCGATGGCGGCGCCGGGCGGGTCAGGCGCGCTATGGGTACACCTGTATGCAGCGACCCTGCTGCTGCTCGTCATCGTGCCGCGCCTGCTGCTCGCGGCGCTGGCCTGGCGCCGCGAAAAGCGCCTTGCCGCGACTTTTCCGGTCGACCTCGCCCATCCGTATTTCAGCCGGCTCTGCGCCGGGCTCACGCCCGATGCAGCGGCCTGCCTGTGGGTGCGTCCGTACAGTTATCGCGTCAATGACACCCTGCGCGGCAACCTGGCCGAGATCGCCCGCCGGCTGCTGGGCGAACAGGCGGGCCTGGTGCTGGAAGCCTCGACCGACTACGGCGCGGATATCGCAGCCGCCGTCGCGCCTGCAGGCGCCCTGTGCGCCGCGCTGTTCCCGCTCAGCGCGACCCCGGAACCGGAAAACCATGGCGAATTCCTGGACCAGCTCAAGCGCGCCGGCGCCGTGGTGGCGCTGGTCGACGAGTCCGGCTATCTCGAGCGGCTTGGTTCCCAGGCGGCTGGCCGTGCGGCGGAACGGGCCGCGTTATGGCGCCAGTTCTGTGCCCGGCACGAGACGCCGATGGCGCTGGTCAACCTTGCCGACCCGCAGCGGCATCCGGAAGACATCGAAGCCCTGCTCACACAGCGACAGGCCGTGCGATGAGCCAGCCCGACGCTATCCAAATCCAGCTGGTGCTGATCTCGCATACCAATGCCGGCAAGACCACGCTGGCGCGGACGCTGGTCGGCCTGGACGTCGGCGAAGTGCGCGATGCGGCCCATGTGACCACCACGTCCGACGCCCACCCATTGCTGACGTCGCCTGCCGGCGATGCGCTGCTGCTGTGGGACACGCCCGGCTTCGGCGACTCGGTGCGGCTGGCGAAGCGGCTGGCCCATGCCGACAACCCGATAGGCTGGCTGCTGCGCGAAGTCATCGACCGTTACCGCGACCGGCCGTTCTGGCTCAGCCAGCAGGCCCTGCGCACCGCGCGCGAGTCGGCCGACGTCGTGCTCTATCTCGTCAACGCGTCCGAAGACCCGCAGGACGCCGGCTACCTCGATGCCGAGATGAAGGTGCTGGACTGGCTGGGCAAGCCGGTCATGGTGCTGCTCAACCAGATGGGTCCGCCGCGTCCCGCCGGCGACGAGCAGGCGGAACAGGAACGCTGGCGCCAGGGCCTGGCTGCCTACCCGGCGGTGCGTGACGTGATTCCGCTGGACGCCTTCGCGCGCTGCTGGGTCCATGAACGGGTGTTCTACGACGCGATCGGCGCGCTGGTGCCCGACGAGAAAAAGACGGCTTACCGCCGCTTGACCGCACAGTGGGAACAGGACAACCAGGCGCGTTTCCATGCATCGATGGCACTGGTGGCGCAGCAGGTCGGCGCCGCTGCGCGCGACAGCGAGCCCTTGTCCATGGTTTCCAGCACCGGCCGGCCGGTGCTGGAAACCATGGCCCGCGCCGTCGGCCTGGGCGAGCGGGCCGGCGCGCGGCGCGAAGACCGGGCC
>SEEY01000144.1 GCA_004211235.1 Rubrivivax sp. | reverse complement strand
TGTGCGGCTGCCGCTGCGGCTGGAGCGGTAGCGTCCTTAGAATCGCCGGCATCGCGGGCCTGGAACACGGCCCGCTCCCATTTCCAGAGCCGACGATGAGCAACCCCGCTGCACCTGCCGCCCCCGCCGCCCCAGCGAGCAACTTCCTTCGCCAGCGCATCGAGCACGACCTCGACACCGGCGCCTTCGCCGGCCGCCATTTCGCCGGCACGCCGGGCGACGCCGCCCACCACGCCGCAGGCCCGCTGGACGAGGCGCGCATCCGCACCCGCTTCCCGCCCGAGCCGAACGGCTATCTGCACGTCGGCCATGCCAAGAGCATCTGCCTGAACTTCGGCCTGGCGCGCGACTACGGCGGCGCCTGCCACCTGCGCTTCGACGACACCAACCCCGAGAAGGAGGAGCTGGAGTACGTCAACGCCATCAAGGAGATGGTGACCTGGCTGGGCTGGAGCTGGGGCGACAACCTCTACGAGGCCAGCAGCTATTTCGACTTCATGTACGCCGCCGCGGAGGCCCTCGTCAACGCCGGCCATGCCTATGTCGATGAGCAGAGCGCCGAGGACATGCGCGCCAACCGCGGCGACTTCGGCCGCCCGGGCGTGGACAGCCCCTTCCGCAGCCGCACACCGGCCGAGAACCTGGCCCGCCTGCGCGAGATGCGCGACGGCAAGCATGCCGATGGCGCGATGGTGCTGCGCGCCAAGATCGACATGGCCTCGCCCAACATCAACCTGCGCGATCCGACGCTCTACCGCATCAAGCATGCGGAACACCACGCGACCGGCGCCAAGTGGTGCATCTACCCGATGTACACCTTCGCCCACCCCATCGAGGACGCGCTGGAGCGCATCACCCACAGCATCTGCACGCTGGAGTTCGAAGACCAGCGGCCCTTCTACGACTGGCTGCTGGAACACCTGGCGGACCTCGGCCTGCTGGCCCGGCCGCTGCCGCAGCAGATCGAATTCGGCCGACTGAACCTGAACTACGTCGTCACCAGCAAGCGCAAGCTGCGCCAGCTCGTCGAGGAAGGTCATGTCAACGGCTGGGACGACCCGCGCATGCCGACGCTGGTGGGCCTGCGCCGTCGCGGCTTCACGCCGGCCAGCGTGCGCGCGATGGTGGAGGCCACCGGCGCCAGCAAGCAGAACGCCTGGATCGACGACACCGTGCTCGACCAGGCCCTGCGTGCCGACCTGGAGCCGCAGGCACCGCGCGCCTTCGCCGTGCTGCAGCCGCTCAAGCTCAAGCTGACGAACTACGCCGAAGTCTTCGGTTCGACGGAGCACCGCGAGCCATGCGAGACCGCTGCCCATCCGCACAAGCCCGAGCTGGGCCTGCGCAAGTTCTCCCTCGGCCCCGAGCTGTGGATCGAGGCGGAAGACTTCGTCGAAGTGCCGCCCAAGGGTTACTTCAGGCTGTTCCCGGCCAACAAGGTGCGCCTGAAGGCCGGGTTCATCATCGAATGCACCGGGGCCGAGAAGGATGCCGACGGCAACATCACCGCCGCGCTGGCCACCGTCATCCCCGACACCAAGAGCGGCACACCGGGTGCGGATGCCGTCAAGGTCAAGGGCACCATCGGCTGGGTGGGCGCGCATGAGGCCGTGGCCGCCGAGGTGCGGCTGTACGAGCGGCTGTTCGCCGAGGCCCAGCCCGACGCCGGCGGCCGGGACTTCATCGAGTTCCTGAACCCGAATTCATTGCGGGTCGTGCAGGCTTATGTGGAACCCTCACTGGCCGGTGCCGCGGCCGACCAGCGCTGGCAGTTCGAACGGCATGGCTACTTCGTGACCGACCGCGTCGACCACCGCGCGGACAAGCCGGTGTTCAACAAGATCACCGGGCTGAAGGACGGCTTCACGAAGTAGCCAGACACGTCACACCCGGCGGACCGTCGGGCTGGCGTAGTCGCGTCCCACGACGGCACGGGCGAACAGGTAGTTCTGCAGCGCCTTGTCGCTCAGCGAATCCAGCCGCACGCCGCCGCGCGCATCGCACGGGAAGGCCAGCGCGCGGCCGGTGTTGAAGAGCGACTCGAACCGCAGTTCGTAGCCGTCGTCGCACATCAAGGGCATGGGGCGTGAGTTCATCGGGCACCTCGTCTGGCTGGAAGACTAGGCGCCGCTGCGGCCCGCCGCGCGTGCATACGTCGCAGCCCGGCCACCCACCCCGGCAAGCGGTGCCCCAGCCGCCAGGAAATCACAGTCCTAACGTCGTGTTGCGCGCAGAAGGTCGATCTGGAACGGCCGGTCGTCCATCTCCACCCGCACAGGCGTTGGCGAATCCAGGGTGATGAGGCGACGCTGTGGCAGCCTGAGCCGCGCCAGCGACGGCTTCAGGTCGCGGCGCATCAGGGCCTGCAGCGACCCGTCGGCAAACGACAGCTTCAAGCCGCGCTCCACGCGGTCGATGGCGGCGCGGTTGTCCGGGTGGGTGTAGAGGTACTGCGGGAGGTCGTAGGACAGCAGCAGACTGTCGTCCAGCGCCAGGCCGGCGACGCCCTGGTGCGCATGGATCTCCTGGCCGATCTCCAGCACGTGGCGGCAGAACAGGTCGGCGCGCCCCAGCGCCACCAACTCGAACATGGCCTCGTAGGTGTTCACTTCGGCGACGTTCAGGCCGTTGGCCCGCAGGACGGGCACGTCCGGCCAGTCGCGCCCCTGCACCATGCGCAGCCGCGCGAGCTCGTCCTTGCTCTTCGTCGCCCGCACGGCCGCCTGCCGGGGCGCGTGCACGAAGCAGACGCGGTAGCGGTTGACGCCCAGGTGGATGGGAAAGCGCACCGGCACCAGCCCGGCCTGGCGGCCGTTCTCGGGGCTGGTGGCGACGAGCAGATTGGGCACCGACTGCCGTGCCGATTCCAGCAGCGCGCGGGACTTGTTCATCGGTGCGGAGACCGCGAGCTGGAACGGCCCGTCGCTCGCCTGCGTCTTCTGCAATGCCAGCCTCACCGCATCACGGATGTAGGTGTTGCGCAGGTCGGCCGCAGCTTCGGGCGCGCGCAACGTGATGACCAGCTCCGCGGCGCGCGCCGCGCCCGCCCCGAGAAGCGCGGGCAAGCCGGCCATCAGGCGACGTCGGGTCAATGCGGGTGGGGCGGACACCGGCCGAATGTAGTCCGCGGCGATGGCCCAGGAAAGTCGCAGTGCAGCAAAACCCGCCTGCGATTGCACGCCCTATTCGGTCAGGTCAGCGAGCCGCCGGACCTTGACCTTGCGGCCCTTGAGCTTGCCGGCCGACAGCCGGCTCACCGCCTCGGCGGCGATGTTGCGCTGCACCGCAACATAACTGTGGAAGTCGGTGACATTGATCTTGCCGATCTGCGCGGAGGCAAAGCCAGCCTCGCCGGTCAGCGCGCCGAGGATGTCGCCCGGGCGGATCTTCTCCTTGCGGCCGCCGAGGATCTGCAGCGTGTCCATCGCCGGCAGCAGCGGGCCACCCGGTGCGTCGCTCACATCGGCCAGCGGCTGCCACTTGAACGCCTCGCCCTGCAACTGCTCGATGCGGCCGATGCGGCCCATCTCGTCCAGGCTGGCCAGGCTCAACGCCAGGCCCTCGGCGCCGGCACGGCCGGTGCGGCCGATGCGGTGCACGTGCTGCTCGACGTCGGCACTGATGTCGACGTTGATGACGCAGGCCAGGTTGGCGATGTCCAGCCCTCGAGCGGCCACGTCGGTGGCCACGAGCACCGACGCGCTGCGGTTGGCGAACTGGATCAGCACCTGGTCGCGGTCGCGCTGCTCCAGGTCGCCGTGCAGCGCCAGCGCGATGAAGCCCTGCGCGGCCAGCACGGCCTCCAGGTCGCGGCACTGCTGCTTGGTGTTGCAGAAGGCAATCGTCGACTCGGGCCGGAAGGCGCGCAGCAGGCGCGGCACGGCATCCAGCCGCTGGTCTTCGGTCACCTCGAAGGCGATCTGGCGGATCGTCGAGGCGGCCGCACTCGTCGAGCCCGCCACCTTCACGGTCTGCGGATCGCGCATGAACTTCGCGGCGATCTCCTTCACGCCCTCGGGAAAGGTGGCTGAGAACAGCAGCGTCTGCCGGTTGCCCGGGGCGCGCTTGGCGATGGCCTTGATGTCGTCGAGGAAGCCCATGTCCAGCATGCGGTCCGCTTCGTCCAGCACCAGCGTGTTCAGCGCCGAGAGGTCCAGCGTGTCGCGCTCCAGGTGGTCGATCAGGCGGCCCGGCGTGCCGACCGCGATGTGAGCGCCGAAGGACAGGCTCTCGATCTGCGGCTTCATCGGGCTGCCGCCACACAGCGTCAGCACCTTGATGTTGTCGGCCGCGCGGGCCAGGCGGCGGATCTCCTGCGTGACCTGGTCGGCCAGTTCGCGCGTGGGGCACAGCACCAGCGCCTGCACGCGAGGCAGGTCGGCCTTGAGCCGGTGCAGCAGCGCCAGCGCAAAGGCGGCCGTCTTGCCCGAGCCGGTCTGCGCCTCGCCGATGACGTCGCGGCCCGACAGGGCCAGCGGCAGGCTGGCGGCCTGGATGGGCGTCATCTGCGCATAGCCCAGCTGGTCGAGGTTGGCCAGCATGGCGGGGGTGAGCGGCAGTGTGGAAAAAGCGATATCGGTCATGTCGCGATTGTCGAGGCTGTGACTTCGTTCGCGGTTGCGACCGCCGGTCGCCCGGGTTTTGCATTTGGTCACGCGTGCGCCGATGCTCGCTCACTAGCATCCGCGCCAGGCCCTGCAAGCCGCTTCCAACCCATGCCGACCGGTACACGCTCCTTCCCCGCCACCCAGCCCATCGACCCGCCGACCTCGGCACGGGCGCGGGTGCTGCAAGGCGGCTCGACGCGCGCTCAGCCGGCACGCGCGACGCCCGCCGCCACCAGGCCGCAGCCCGCCGCGGGCCCGCGGGCCTCGGGCGCTGCGGTCAAGCCCGACGCACTGCCACGCTGGGCCAAGGGTGTCGTCATCGGCGGCGTGCTGCTGGCCGTGGCCATGCCGGCCACGGTGCTGATGTCGCGCTCCATGCTCGTGCAGGAGGCGCTGGCGGCGGAAAGCGGCTCCAAGGCGGCCATGGTCTGCACCGGCGGCGATGCGCGCGCCGTGGACGACTCCAGCATCGTCAGCTGGCTGTTCGGCGGCTCCTTCTTCAGCTGCGGCGACTGGGAAACGCGTGAGGCGCGTGTGCAGCGCGACCGCGACCGCGCCGAGGCCAACTACCTGGCCCGCCAGCGCTCCCGCCAGCAGACTCCCTGAGCGTCGGCCCGGCCGTTGCCCGACCGGCCGCCGATCTCAACCGCCGGACCGCTTCACCGTCCAGCCCTCGGGCCGCGCCTGCAGCCAGGCCATGACCTTCTCGAGATGGTCACCCTGGATCTCGACGACGCCGTCCTTCGCCGTGCCGCCGCTGCCGCACACGGCCTTGAGCTGCTTGGCCAGCGCCGTGATGGCCGCGTCCTCCAGCGGCAGGCCGTGGATGGCCGTGACACCCTTGCCCTTGCGGCCCGCCGTCTCGCGCCGCACGCGCACGATGCCGTCGCCGGACGGGCGAACGCGGGCCTTGCACGCGCACCCGGCGGCGGGCTGGCCGCAGCCCGGGCAGGCGCGGCCGAAGTCGGTGGAATAGACAAGGCTCATGGTGTCAGGTGCCGTTCGAAGAAGGCATCCATCGTGCGGTACAGGTGCAGCCGCGTCGCACGTCCGGCGATGCCATGCGCCTTGCCGGGGTAGATCTGCAGGTCGAATTTGCTGCCGGCGTTCTGCAGCGCCTCGACGAGGCGCAGCGTGTGCTCGAACAGCACGTTGTCGTCCGCGGTGCCGTGCATCAGCAACAGCGGCCGGGACAGCAGGCCGGCACGGGACGCCAGGTTCGCGCCGGTGTAGGTGGCCGACTTGCCGCCTGAATCTTCGGCGTTCGGCATGCCGAGATAACGCTCGGTGTAGGCGGTGTCGTAGAGCGTCCAGTCCGTCACCGGCGCGACGGCCACGGCGGCGGCGAACGGCGTGTCGGCCTCCAGCATCGCTCGGGCGCCGAGGTAGCCGCCGTAGCTCCAGCCGAAGAAGCCGATGCGCGCAGGGTCGACGCCGGCAACGCGATCCGGCAGCTGGCGCACGGCAGCGAACAGGTCGGCCACCTCGACCTTGCCGAACGCGTGTCGATGCGCGCGGGTGAACTCGCGGTCCCGGTGCGCCATGCCGCGCGTGTCCACCATCAGCACGCCGTAGCCGCGCTGCTGCCAATGGGCGATCAGCGGCAGGTCGCGGCCCCAGCCCCACGTCACCGTCGCGCTGCCCGGGCCGCCATAGGCCATGACGATGACTGGGTGCCTGCACTGTGGGCCGCCCTGCGCCGGGAAGAAGAAGGCGTTCAACGGCGTGCGGCCGTCGGCGGCGATCAGCTCCGGCGTCTGAGGCGCGGTCGTGATCTGGCGCAGCAGCGGATCGGGCGGGTCGCCGGCCAGGGCGACCACGGCCTCTTCACCCAGGGTGCGCAACGCCAGCCGTGGCGGCTCACCCCAGGCCGAGCGGGTGACGAGCAGGCGGCCGCAGCGGGCGTCGGCCTTGGCATCGCGCCACTGGCGGGCGGCGGCGCCTGCCAGCGGCTGGGCCTTGCCGCCGGCGAGTGGCAGCACGTAGAGATCCTGGCTCTTGCCGCGGTCGCTGAAGGCGGCGAAGACCACTTGCCGCGCGCTGGCGCAGATGGCGTGTGCAACCGGTTCGGCGTTGTCCGTCAGCGCCGTGCGCCGGCCGCTGGTGCGATCCAGCAGCAACAGCTGGCGCCGGCCGGAGGCCTCGCTCGACCACAACAGCCCGCGCGGCGTCTCGATGAGGTCGTCATGCACCTCGACCCAGGCGGCATCGGTTTCGACAGTGATGTCGCGCGGCGCGGCACCCGCCTTGAACTCGGTCAGCGTCAGGCGCGTCTGGTCGCGCGTGAACCACTGCAGCCAGGGCGTGCCGTCGGCAAACCAGCCGGCGCGGGCAATGTATTCGGCGGACGGCGGCAACGGCAGGTCGCGCCGCCGGCCCGTGACGGCGTCGATGGCGAAGGCCGTCACCCGCGCGTTGGCCTCGCCCGCGGCCGGGTAGCGCTGCTGCGTCATCTCCGTGCGGTCGGCAAAGATCTGCGCCCGCGTCTTGACGCCCACGCCCGCTTCGTCGACGCGCAGTGCCAGCAACGACTTGCCGTCCGGCGCCCACCAGTAGCCGCGCTGTCGCGACAGCTCCTCCGCGGCGATGAACTCCGCCAGACCCCAGGACAGCGTCTCGCTGCCGTCGCTCGTCAATTGC
The DNA here is from genome assembly GCA_004211235.1 of Rubrivivax sp. Next base: position 1,196 of record SEEY01000144.1, on the reverse strand, counting down.
CGCGGCTGGCCGCCCGGGGAAAGCGGCAGCGTGAAGAGATTGCCGCCCTGCACATAGGCCAGGCTGCTGCCGTCGGGCGCACAGCGCGGGTCCAGCTTGGGCGCGCCGGCCGGCAGGGCCAGCTTCTGCGGCTGCGGGCCGGCCGCCGTCAGGCGCACGAGGTAGAGCTCGCCCGACAGCGGGAACAGCAGCGCGCGGTCGTCGCTGCCGCACCACTGGTAACCGGTGATGCCGCGCTGGCTGATGCGTTGCCGCTCCAGCGCCATCTTCTCGGCCTCGGACAGCTGCTGCGCCGTGCCACCGAGCAGGTCGGCTGCGGCCACCAGCCGGCGCGGTGCGCCGCCCGCCTGCTTCGGGTCGGTGGATTGCGCCCACAGTTCCAGCACCTCGCTGTCGGCCTGGGACGGCCGCAGGAAGCTGACCCACTGCCCCCCCGGTGAAATCTCCGCCTGGCGCGGCAGGCGCCCGGCCAGCGGCGGATCGGCGGTCAGGCGTTCGAGGGTCAGCAACTCCGGGGTCTGGGCCAGCGCCGCGCTTGTGGCGCAGGCACTGACCAGCAAGGTCATGAGGATCTTCATCGCGGCATGCTATCGCCGCCGCCGCGTGGCGCCGGGCAGCGTCACTTCGGCCTCGGTCGCCACCACCCGGGCCTTAGAAGCCAGGCAAACAAGCTCATGCGAAACAGGGCCTCGCTTCGTTCCTATCATTTGCGCCCCACCCAGGCCACCCAGGCCACCCAAGGAGACCACCATGTCACTGCGCATCAACGACATCGCCCCTGACTTCACCGCCCAGACCACGCAGGGCGAGATCAGCTTCCATGACTGGATCGGCGACAGCTGGGCCGTGCTGTTCTCGCACCCCAAGGACTTCACGCCGGTGTGCACCACCGAGCTGGGCTACATGGCCAAGATCGAGCCGGAGTTCACCCGGCGCAATGCCAAGCTGATCGGCCTGTCGGTTGACCCGGTGGACAACCACCACAAGTGGGCCCTCGACATCGAGGAGACCCAGGGCCATCTGCCCAAATACCCCATGATCGGCGACCACGACCTCCACGTCGCCAAGCTCTACAACATGCTGCCGGCCGACATCGAGGGCACGTCCGAGGGCCGCACGGCGGCGACCAACGCCACCGTCCGGTCCGTCTTCATCGTCGGCCCGGACAAGCGCATCAAGCTGATGCTGACCTACCC
>SEEY01000845.1 GCA_004211235.1 Rubrivivax sp. | reverse complement strand
TTCCCCGACAGCGCAATGCAGTCGACCATGGCGCCGCCGCCGATGACCACGCCCGGCGGCACCACCTGGAACGGCGCGATGCTGGCGCCGTTCTGCAGCACCGCGCCGGCGCCGACCACGCAGCCACTGCCGACCGTCACGCCCGGACCGAGCAGGGCGTCCGGCGCGATCGTCGCGTCCGGATGCACCTGCGTCATCCAGCCTTCCATCAGGCTGCAGGAAGGATGGCCGGGCTGCAGGTAGGCGTCTGGCCAGAGTGCGGCAAGCTCGGCGACCGCCGCCGTCATCAGCGCGTCCCGGTCCGCCGGTGCGTCGCCGCCGATCGCCGCCGCCAGCAGCGCGCAGCAGTCGCGAAAGTCGCCGAAACGGGCAAGGCCGGATCGTTCGGCATCGTCGATCAGCGCAAGCAGGCCGGCGCACTGGGCCGACGCGGCGTCCCAGCCCCAGCCCTGGTCCGGACTGTAGAACATCAGCCGGAACAGCAGCAGCACGCTTTCCGTGAAATGGCGCCCGAGCTCGCCGGCAATGCGCGCAGACCAGGCAAGGGGGCAAAACAGCTGCAAGGGCTGGCCGTCGTGCTGCACCAGCATGCCGTGGCGCTTCGCGGCAGCGTCGAACCTGGCGATGCTCGCCGGCAGTCCGCCCAGCAGTGGCCGCGGCCGCGTTGCCTCGTGCGCCAGCAGCCGGTCGCGCAGCAGCAGCGCCTTGAGCGGCGGCCAGGGCAACAGCAGCCAGGGCGCATCGTCCATGCCGTCCATGTGGATTTCCGTTCCGCTGTGCTGCATCTCGGCAGCCATGGCGGGAAGGCGGCTCAGCGCCGCCAGCATGCCGCCGACGCCGCGGGTCGCCACGCCGGTGCGGTCCGGCGCCACCTCTCGCCCGGTGCAGAGCGCCCTTGCATACAGCTGGTTCCAGAGATCCGGCGGCACGGTAATGCGCAAGGCCGACTGGTCCAGCACGATCGCGTCCCCGGCTGCGCCGCTCCAGCGCGCCAGTTCGGCGACCGCCGCATGCCATTGCTGCAGCTGGTCGTAGCTCGCAGCGATGCCGTCGTCGACAGCACGGGAACGGGCGAGGAATTCGGCCAGCAGATCGAGCCCATCGGAAAATAACGCGGTTGCGTCAGCCATCGCCATCCCTCCCCTTCGCGTCCTGTGAGGTCAGGGAGAGTAAGGCGGCGCCGTGCCGATCACCTTGGCACGTCTCAAGCGACCGTGCCGAACCCTCAGCCGCGTGCCGTCACTCGGGGCAGGCGCAGCGACGGTGCGCAGCGCAGCATCTCGATGGCGGCGTCGACCATGCGCTCGGCATGGGCGTCGAAGTCGGCGCTGTCCGGGGTGAACAGCGAGATATTGATCAGGCCGTCGATCTGGGCCTGCAGCATGATGGCCGCCAGCGCGGTGTCGAGGTCGGACGGCAACTGCGCGCGGGCCACCGCATTGCGCAAGATGGTCTCGAGGTCGGCGCGGCCGCGCAGGAACACGTCCTGCTGGCGCTCGATGATGGGTCCGGCCGCCTCGACGAATTCGCATTTGTGGAAAACGATGCCCAGCACCTTGCGCGAATGCGGGTTATGCCTGACTTCGTGCAGCACGAACAGGATAGTCTTGCGCAACTGTTGCAGCGGGTCCATCTCGCGCACGTCCTTGCCGGCCGCGGCCACGTCTTCCATCGGCAGCCGCACCCGTTCGCACATGGCGTCGAACAGGTCGCCCTTGTTCCTGAAGTGCCAGTAGATCGCGCCGCGGCTGACCTTGGCCGCTTCGGCAACATGCGCCAGCGACGTGCGCGAAACGCCATTGG
>SEEY01000143.1 GCA_004211235.1 Rubrivivax sp. | reverse complement strand
GTATCGAATTCATCCCACGCGGAGTGGTAGTTCAGTTGGTTAGAATACCGGCCTGTCACGCCGGGGGTCGCGGGTTCGAGCCCCGTCCACTCCGCCAAGGATTCCATCGGGTCATTCCGATCATTGAACGGCCTTTGTTGGCCGTTTATTTTTTGCGACCGGCCATGCCGGGGGTATAGCTCAGCTGGGAGAGCGCTTGCATGGCATGCAAGAGGTCAGCGGTTCGATCCCGCTTACCTCCACCAGTATCTTTCGGGATACTGCTGGTACGCAGTGATGAATTGAAAGATTGAGTCCCCTTCGTCTAGAGGCCTAGGACACCACCCTTTCACGGTGATTACAGGGGTTCGAATCCCCTAGGGGACGCCAGTTTGTTTGGTATCCCGTCGCAAGACGGGCGAGTTTGATGGAGCTTGGATACCGTCGCGAGGCAGTATCGAATTCATCCCACGCGGAGTGGTAGTTCAGTTGGTTAGAATACCGGCCTGTCACGCCGGGGGTCGCGGGTTCGAGCCCCGTCCACTCCGCCACAAACATTAATGCGCCGAAACCCTCGCGGGTTCCGGCGCATTTTATTTTGGCGGTTGCCCGCGGTTTCTCAGGACACGCCGCGCGCAGGCGCCGGCGCGGTGCCCGCCTCGTCACTGGCGCCGCCGCCGTTGTTGCCGTGCGTTTGATGGCTTGGCAATGCCGCTCTGGATCGGGATTCGGAAGGGATGGTGCGGGGCGCATCGGCGGTGCTTCGCTTGCCACTCACCACCAGCCGGGCCAGCTTGACGACTTCGCTTGCCTGCGCCGGCAATCCGGCGACGCCAATGCCCAGCGCCAGGCCAAAGCTCATCCATCCCTTAAGCCATCGCGACATCTGCAGCTCCAGCCCTGTTCACAGCAGGGCACGGACTGCAGTGTTCAGCAGACGGCGTGGCCAAACCAGTACTGCGCGATGAACTGCGCTTTTCCGGGGATGAATTGCAGCTTGAAGAGCAACGCCAGGCGTCGTGCGAGATCGGAACTCGCCGCCCACAGCCATCAGGTCGGTGCGACAGGTGATACAAGCTCCGCCGTCGCCGTGTCTTACTGCGGCTGCATGATCAGGAGCCGATGCATGAGACGTTTTCGCTGGATGACCTGCCTGGTCGCCATGACCTGCGTGTTGGTCACCGATGCCATGGCCGGGCCGGCCAGGAAGATTCTGGTCGTCACGACGACCCTCGGCTATCGGCATGCCTCCATCGAGACTGCCGAGCGTGTGCTGACCTCGCTCGGCCAGTCGTCGGGCGCCTATGAGGTCGAGCTGGCGGCCGTGTCGCCCCCCGTCAAGGGCAGCCGCGAGGCCAGCGAGGGCGGCGAGACCTACCAGGGAGAAGTCAGGTCCGTGCTGGCGCGCAAGCTCGATGCCGAAGTGCTGAAACGTTATGACGGCATCGTCTTCGCGAACACCACGGGTGAGCTGCCGCTGCCCGACAAGGCGGCCTTCATCCAGTGGGTCCGCGATGGCGGCGCCTTCATCGGCATCCACAGCGCCTCCGACACCCTGCATGCGCACCGGCCCTACATCGACATGCTGGGCGGGGAGTTCGACTATCACCGCGAGCAGGCACGCATCGATGCGATCAACCGCGATGCAACCCATCCCGCCAACCGGCACCTGGGTGCCAGCTGGAACCTGGGTGGCGAGCTGGAAGAGATCTACGTCTTCAAGAACTACCAGCCGGCGCAGGTGCAGGAACTGCTTGCACTGGACCGCCATCCCAACAGCGGCGCACCGGGCAACTTTCCCATCTCATGGGCGCGCGAGTTCGGCAAGGGCCGGGTGTTCTACACGGCCCTCGGCCATAACGAGTCGGTCTGGCGCATGCCCGCCTTCCAGCAGCATCTGCTCGGCGGCATCGAGTGGGCGCTGAGGGTGCGCTGAGCGGCTGCGGCGTCAGCGGAAAACGCGCTGCGAGAAATGGAAGAGGTTTTCCGCCCAGCTGTCGCGGTCGTGGCCGTACTCGTCGACGTTCCACAGATGCGGCACGCCGGCTTCCTTGAGCGCGCGGTGCACGCCCTGGGACACGTTGATCAGCCCGTCCTTGTTGCCGCAGGACAGGTAGAGCAGCGCCAGCTGGCGGCGCGCGGCGGCCGGGTCGGGAAGCAGTTCGGCGGCCGGCCGGGTGTTGGGCGCCGACGAGAACCCGCCGATCCAGGCAAAGGTGTCGAGATGGGCCAGGCCGAAGTTCAGGGACTGTCCGCCGCCCATCGATAGCCCTGCCAGAGCCCGTTGCCGGCGGTCGGCGAGCGCCGGGTACTTCGCCTCGACGGCGGGGATCAGGAAGTCCAGCAGGTCGCGCTCGAAGTTTGCGAAGCCGGCCGCGTTCTCCGCGGTGAAGACGCGGTCAGGCGGCGGCGGGCGGTCATCGGCCAGCGCGCGGCCGTTGGGCATGACGACGATCATCGGCAGCGCCTTGCCGGTGGCGATGAGGTTGTCCAGCACGTTGGGCGCGCGCACATAGCCGCGCCATTCCTCCTGGTTGCCCCCAATGCCGTGCAGCAGGTAGAGCACCGGGTAGCGCCGCTCGGTCGAGTAGCCCGGCGGCAGGTAGACGCTCGCCACGCGCCGCGTGCCGGTGACGCCCGATGCGTAGCTCAGGTCCTCCACGCGCCCCTGTGCCGCGCCGGGCCGCGCATCGGCGAAGCCCGCCGGCGGGGCGGGGAAGGCGCGCACGTCATCGGCCGCGAGCGTGATCGTGCGGCCGAAGTTGGCGCGGGCGCGGTCCGGCGTCACGGCCTCGACAGGCTCAGCAGCCTGCGCCGAAGCGGTGGCAACGAGGGCGAGCAGGGCGGTGGCGACGAGGGTCTTGCGGGCTTGCATGGCGATGGTGTCTCGGGTCATGGGCGGTGCGGGCCGGCGAGGGCGGCCAAGGCGTCTGATGGAGAACGGGAAAGGTCGTGAAGGTCCATTCTGATCGGTCGGCGGGCCGCGGACGGCCTCATGTCTGCCCGGAGAAGTCGACGGCGCCCAGGCGAGCACGGCCACGCGCATCCAGTGCGATCGTCAGGCGCTGGCCGAGGTAGCGCAATGTCACCCTGGCCCTGGCAGGGCCGCGCAGTGTCAATCGCGTCAGGCGGCCGGCCTGCCAGTCGACGTCAAGCTCGAGCCCGCCAAGCACGCGCACGCCGTGCAGGTGGCCGTCGGGCCAGGCCTTGGGCAGCGCGGCCAGCAGGTGCACCTCGCCGCCCCAGGATTGCACCACCATCTCGAGGATGGCGGCGGCGCCACCGAAGTTGCCGTCGATCTGGAAGGGCGGATGCGCGTCGAACATGTTGGGGTAGGTGCGCGCCGGCCCCAGCAGGCCTTGCAGGATCCTGTAGGCGCGCTCGCCATCGCCCAGGCGCGTCCACAGCGCCAGCCGCCAGGCGGTGGCCCAGCCGGTGCTCTCGTCGCCGCGCCGGTTCAGCGTCACGCGGGCGGCCTCGGCCAGCGCCGGGGTATCGCGCACGTTGACCTGCCCGCTGGGGTAGACGGCGTAGAGATGCGAGACATGGCGATGCTGCTGCTCGGGCGCGCCGGCATCCCAGTCCTCCAGCCATTCCTGCAGCTGGCCCTGGGCGCCGATGCGGTCGGCCGGCAGCCGGGCGCGAGCCTTGCGCAGCTGCTCAGCGAACGCGGTGTCCTCATCGCCCAGCGCTGCCTGGGCCTGCAGCGTGGCATCGAACAGGTCGCGCAGGATCTGGCTATCCATCGCCGGCCCGGCGCACAGCGCGACCTTGGCATGGTGCTCGTTCTCCGGCGACAGCGAGGGCGACGTGACGAGGCCGCGGCCCTTCGGGTCCTCCACGAGCGCGTCCAGGAAGAACAGCGCCGCACCCTTGAACAGCGGCAGCAGCCGGCGCAGCAGGGCTGGGCTCGGGTTGTACTGGTAGTGCTGCCACAGCGTCGTGCACAGCCAGGCGCCGCCGGTGGGCCACATGCCCCACAGCGGGCCGTCGATGGGCGCGGTGGCGCGCCACAGGTCGGTGTTGTGATGTGCCATCCAGCCACGCGCGCCGTAGCTGTCGCGCGCGGTGCGCCGGCCGGTGACGGCGAGGTCCTCCACCATCTTCAGCAGCGGCTCGACACACTCGTGCAGGTTGGCCGGCCCGGCGGGCCAGTAGTTCATCTCGGTGTTGATGTTGATCGTGTACTTGCCTTCCCACGGCGGGTGCAGCACTTCGTTCCACACGCCCTGCAGATTGGCCGGCTGGCTGCCCGGCCGGGAAGACGACAGGAGCAGATAACGCGCGTACTGCACGTACATCGCTGCAAGGGCTGCGTCGGGTTGCCGGGGCACGTCCTGGATGCGGGCATCGGTGGAACGGGCGTTCGCTGCGTGGCCGCCGAAGTCGACGTCCAGGCGGCGAAACAAGGCGCGATGGGCCTTGAGATGGTCGTCGCGCAGCCTGGCGAACAGCTTGCGCGCAGCGGCCGCGGTGCGCTGGCGCACGGCGGCCACCGGGTCGCCACTGGTGTCCTGCCAGTCGACGTAACTCGTCTCTCCCGCCACCACGAGCGTCAGCTGGCGCGCGCCGCGCACGCGCAGCCGGTCGCCGCTGGCCTCGATGCGGCCGCCCCCCAGGTCCCCCACGGCCTGCACGCGCAGCGCATAGCGCAGCTGGCCGGGGACGTCGAAGGCCGCCACGTTGCGGCCCTCGATCAACAGGGCATCGCTGCCGTCGGCGCGGACCGTGAGCGACGCCGGCCGCTTCTCGGCAAACAGCGATTCGCGGTGGTCCCAGGGCGCGCCGACGAAGACCACGCCGTGTGAGTCGGACCGGGTGTCGCCGAAGCCGCCGTAGGGTTGGTAGTCGGGGTGGCGGTAGCCGAGGTCGAGGTCGATCGTGCCGTCGCCTTCGATCTCCAGGCGGATCACCGTCACCTGGTCCGGCACGCTGCAGAAGGCTTCGCGCCGGTGCCGGCCGTTGCCGTCGATGAAGCTCGTGGTGGCGATGGCGCTGTCCAGGTCCAGGCTGCGGCGGTAGCGCGCTGCGGCCGTGACGCCGGGGAAGTCGAGCAGCAGGTCACCGGCGCCGCTGAAGGGCATCTGCTTCATGGGCTTGCCCATCAGTGCCTCGGCGGCCAGCGTGTTGGCCTCCTGCCAGCGTTCCTGGTCGATCAGCCTGCGCACCTGGGGCAGCGCCTCGCGGAACTTCGGGTTGTCCGGCGCGTAGGGGCCGCCACCGTAGAGCGTGTCGATGTTGAATTGCAGGCGCTCCTGGGCCGGGCGGCCGAAGACCATGGTGCCCAGGCGTCCGCTGCCCAGCGGCAGCGCCTCGATCCAGGGGCCGGCCGCACGGTCGTACCAGAGCGTCAGCGAGTCATCGGCCAGCCGGGCCGCGCCGCTGCGTGCGAAGGCCGGCAGTGCCGCCAGCGTGCTGGCCAGCGCGGTGCCGGCGACGAAGCTGCGGCGGGTGGCGTTGAAATCAGTCATCGGGGCGTGGCCAGCAGCTTGTCCAGCGTCGGCGCCATGGCGCGCTGCCAGAGGTCGTAGCCCTTCTCGTTGGGGTGAAGCAGGTCCGGCATGACGTCCTTGCCGAGCGTGCCGTCGGCATTGAGCAAGGCAGCGTTGATGTTCAGGAAGTGCACGTTGCGGCCGTCGGCCACCCCTTCGATCAGCTGGTTCACCCGGTCGTTGAGGCGGCGCTGACCGTCGTCGGGCTTCTCGCCGCGCGGGAAGATCGCCAGCAGCAGCACCTTCGTGCCCGGCAGGCGTCAAGCGCCTGGTCGACGAGATTTGCCAGCGCCTGCCGCGGTCGTGGCGGGGTCCTCCGCGCGATGGCCGGTGTTGTTGGTGCCGATCATCAGCACGGCGACCTTCGGCGCGATGCCGTCGATCTCGCCGTGCTGCAGCCGCCACAACACGTTCTCCGTGCGGTCGCCGCCGAAGCCCAGCGCCAGACCGTTGAGCTTCCCGTAGTGGCGCTGCCAGACCTCGCGGCCGTCCTTCTCCCAGCCCTGGGTGATGGAGTCGCCGATGAAGACGATCTGCGGCGGCGTGCCTGCGTCGAGGAGCTTGCGCTTCTCCGCGAGCTTCTCCTTGTGGCGCGGCAGCCACCAGTCGAGCGCCCAGGATTCATCCAGCATCGCCGGCGTGACGGACTCCGTGCGGTAGTCGGGGCAGGGGAGGCCTGCACGGGCTTCCCGCGTGATGTGCACGTTGGCCACGCTGACCCGGCCGCTGCCCGTGGCCTCCAGTGCAAAGGGCAGCTTGATGCGGGAGAAATCGGCGCCCTCGCGCACAAAGCAGCTCATCGGCAGGGCGATGCGCTGCCAGCCCTTGCCGGCGGCGGCACGGGCCCGCTCGATGAGGTTGACGCTGCGTTCGCATCCGTCGCCGCAGGCCACCTTGGCCCGAACGCCGCCCTGGCCCAGGTCGGCCACGTCGAGGTCGAACTCCAGCGTGCCGCCAAGATAGGGCCGCAGGTCGAGCGGCTGGCGCGACTCGAAGCGCAGCATGGCCTGCCAGAGCTGCTTCCAGTCGAGCAGCACCGCCTCGCGTTTGCCACCGCTGCCGAGCGCACTGGCGCCCAGCGTGCTGGCGCGGGCGTATTCGGCGGTGGGTGCGGGCACGACGACGCTGTCGCCGCTGAGTTCCGCCTGCGTCTCCCAATGACCGACGACGGTGCGCCAGGCGCCCGTGGGGGCAGGGAGGATGGTGATGTCCGGCGCGCTCTGCGCCTGGGCGCTCAGGGCGCCCAGGGCCGAGCTGGCCAGCAGCGCGCCGAGAACGGTCTTGCGGATGTGCTTCATTGGCAATGCCCCCTCTTGATTTTCAACACCGGCGCGAAGCGCCCGCACCGGTGAACATCTTCCATGCCTGGATCGCCTGGCGCGCCTACATGACCGCGCCGAGTTGCCAGGGCACGAACTCGTTGTCGCCCAGGCCGTGCTCTTCGCTGAGCGTCGGGCGCCCGGATGCCGTCTCCAGCATCAGCCGGAACAGCGCCCGGCCCGCCTCCGCAACGCTTTGCGTGCCGTCGACGATGCCGCCCGCGTTGAAGTCCATGTCCAGGGGCATGCGCTCGAACAGGCGCGTGTGGGTGGCCAGCTTCAGCGACGGCGTGGGCTTGCAGCCGTAGGTCGAGCCGCGGCCCGTGGTGAAGCAGATCAGGTTGGCGCCGCCCGCCACCTGCCCGGTGGCGGAGACCGGGTCGTAGCCCGGCGTGTCCATGAAAACCAGGCCGGGGCCGTGCACGGGTTCTGCGTAGGCCACGACGTCGGTCAGCGTGCTGCTGCCGCCCTTGGCGACGGCGCCGAGCGATTTCTCGAGGATGGTGGTGATGCCGCCGACCTTGTTGCCCGGCGAGGGGTTGTTGTCCAGCTCCGCGCCGTGGCTGGCGGCATAGCTCTCCCACCAGCGCAGCCGGGCGAGCAGCCGCTCGGCCACTTCCGGCGACGCCGCCCGGGCGGTCAGCAGATGCTCGGCGCCGTAGATCTCCGGCGTCTCTGACAGGATGGCCGTGCCGCCCTGTGCGACGAGCAGGTCCACCGCCGCGCCGAGTGCCGGATTGGCGCTGATGCCGGAATAGCCATCCGAGCCGCCGCATTGCAAGCCGACGACGAGGTGCGAGAGCGGCACCGGGCTGCGCTGCGACATCGCGGCCTTCGCGGCAAGCTCGCGCACGAGCTCCTTGCCTCGCGCAATGGCTTCGCGCGTGCCGCCGCTGTCCTGGATGGTCAGCGCGCGCACGCGCTGGCGGGCCATGGGGTCCAGCCCCTTCACCAGGGCGTCGACCTGGTTGACCTCGCAGCCCAGGCCGATCAGCAGCACCGCGGCGAAGTTGGGATGGGTGGCATAGCCGCGCAGCGTGCGTTGGAGAAGCGCCAGGCCCTCGCCCTCGCTCATGCCGCAGCCGCTGCCGTGGGTGATGGCGACGACGCCGTCCACGCCGGGAAACTCGGCCAGCGCGGCGGCGTCGAACGCCTGGGCCACGGCTTTGCAGACGGTGGCGGAGCAGTTGACGCTGGAGAGCACGCCGATGTAGTTGCGCGTGCCGACACGGCCATCGGCGCGCGGATAGCCGTCGAAGGTGAGGGCCTCACCGCCGGCCGCCGGCGTGATGGGGTGGCGTTGCTGCGACTGCAACTGCGACTGAAACTGCGACTGCGACTGCGACTGCGTCGCGGCGGCGAGCCGCGCCATGTCCAGGTTGTGCACGTGCACGTGATCACCGGCCTTGATGGCCTGGCTGGCGATACCGATGGGCTGGCCATACTTCAGCACCACCTCGCCCGGGGCGATGTCGCGCAGCGCCACCTTGTGGCCGGGCGCGATGGGCTGGCGCACGCGCAGCGGTGCGCCGTCGGGCCGCGTCGCCTCGGCCTGTTCGGCCAGCGCCACCCGGGCGATGGCGACGTTGTCGCTCGCCTGCAGCACGATGAGGGTGGGCGGGGTCTCAGTCGGCATGGAAGACACACTCCATCGGGG
>SEEY01000844.1 GCA_004211235.1 Rubrivivax sp. | reverse complement strand
CCGGTAACCTGGTCGACCAGTTCGTCCAGCGGCCGCGTGGCGTCTACACGCAGCACACCCGTTTCGCCCACGGGGGACTGCAGCGTGGCGAACTGGCTGTCGATGAGGCTGGCGCGGAAGAAGTGGGTGCCGCGAGCAGACACGCGGCGCGTCGCCTCGGCCGGCTCGATGTCGAGGAAGACGAAGCGCAGGGTGGGTGACGCCTGGCGAAGCTGGTCTCGGTAAGCGCGCTTGAGCGCCGAGCAAGCGACGAAAAGGCCGGGCCGCTGCGCCAGTTGCGCGCTCAGCGCCGCCAGCCAGGAGGCGCGGTCCTCGTCGGTCAGCGGCTGGCCGCCGGCCATCTTGCGGCGGTTGGATTCGCTGTGGAAGTCATCGCCCTCCAGCCAGTCGCGGCCGGTGTGGCGGGCCACGGCGACACCCAGCGTGGATTTGCCGCAGCCGGCGACTCCCATGAACACAACGGCATCGGGCACAAAAGAGGTCATGAGAGAGCAGGGCGGGGCGAGGCGGATTGGAACGGCAGTGTCCGCGCATCCAGGGCGCGGCACCGTTTGGATAGCGCTATCCTACCTTGAGGCCGGCGCTTTCCGATCCGTGTTTTCCCCGCCGGCCCGGGGGGAGGCCGCGTCGCGCCGGGAGCCCAGCACGCGCGCATACGCCCAGGTGAATTCCGCGCCCACCAACAGGATCTGCGCCGAAAAGTAGACCCACACCAGCAGCGCCACGACCGACGCCGCGGCGCCGAAGCCGGACACGACGCCACTGCTGCGCAGGTAGTAGCCGATGGCCGTGCGCCCCAGCTCGAACAAGCCCGCGGTGACGAAGGCGCCGAGCAGCACGTCGCGCCAGGCGATGCGCACGCGCGGCATCATCTTGAAGATCATCGCGAAGACCGCCATCACGAGGCCCTGGCTGATGACCATGTTGGCGATACCCGCGACATAGAGCCACTGGCCGAACCACGGCTGCCACCACGTCTGCGCAGCGGCCATCGCCGCGCCGAGCAGCAGCGACACCAGCAGCAGGAATGACAACCCCAGGATCAGGCCGAAGCTCAGCAGCCTCGCCCGCAGCCAGGCAAGCCAGCCCTGCACCGGCCGGGCCGGCACGCGCCAGATGGTGTCGAGTGCGTCCTGCAGCTCGGCGAACACCGTCGTCGCGCCCACCAGCATCAGGCCCAGGCCGATGAGGGTGCTCAGCCAGCCGCCGACCGGCCAGGCGACGCTCTTGAGCATGCCTTCGATGGTGGCGGCGGCCGTCGGGCCGAGCAGGGATTGAAGCTGGTCCACCAGTTCGCCGCGCACCGCCTCGCCGCCCCAGACCAGGCCGGCGACCGACACCACGATCAGGAGCAACGGTGCCAGCGAGAACAGCGTGTAGTAGGCCAGCGCGGCGCCCATCCGCGCGCCGCGATCCTCGAGGAAGCCCGTGACGGTCAGCGTGAGCACGCGGCCGAGTGGGGCGAGGTCCTTCTTCAGGTCAGGCCAATGCATGGCCGCAGTCTGGGGGCGCGCGCCTCCAGGGTCTGTAGGACGGTGCCGAGGCGGGCCCCGCGCGTGCGAATCAGTCGCCGCGCGCCAATGAAAAAAGCCCGGTGTGGGAACACCGGGCTCTCGGAGGCCGAAGCCTCAGGTCTTGCGCAAGCTCAGGCGGCGCGCTTGGCCGGGCGGGCAGTCGTCTGGGTGGCCTTGACGGCTTGCGTCGTGGCGGCCTGGAAGTTGGCTTCGGCGACGTCAACGGCCTGCTTGGTGGCCTTCTGGACCGACTCGAAGGCGTTGTTGGCGGCGGCGACGGCGGACTTCACCAG
>SEEY01000142.1 GCA_004211235.1 Rubrivivax sp. | reverse complement strand
CCAATCGCGCGAACTTCGGGGCCACCTCAGCGGGCAGCCCCGAAGTTCGCGCGATTGGACGGCCTGCCGCGCGGCAGGCGCCATGCTACAAACCCTTGAGCTCGCTCGGCGTTAGCATCGGCGCCGTCTTCTAGGGAGGCCGATCCGCACGAGCGTCGTGCCGGGTCGCCCCAGGCAAGCGCGCAGCGCGAGGGGTGCACCATATGAGCGACAGCGTCTTTGATTTCCAGGCCGTCTCCATCCACGGGGAGCCGGTGGACCTGGCCTCCCAGCGCGGCAAGGTGCTGCTGATCGTCAATACCGCCAGCGAATGCGGCTTCACGCCTCAATTCAAGGGCCTGGAGCAGCTCTGGCAGGACTACGGCCCCCAGGGCCTCGTCATCGTCGGCTTCCCGAGCAACGAGTTCGGCGGCCAGGACCCGGGCGGCAATGACCAGATCGCCAGCTTCTGTGAGCTGAACTACGGCGTCAGCTTCCCGATGATGGGCAAGATCAAGGTCAACGGCAGCGAGGCCCACCCGCTCTGGAAATTCCTGAAGAGCGAGAAGCCCGGTTTTCTGGGCACCGAGGCGATCAAGTGGAACTTCACCAAGTTCCTCGTCGGCCGCGACGGCCAGGTCGTCAAGCGCTTCGCCCCCAATGACGCTCCCGAAAAACTCCGAGGCCACATCGAGGCCGCCCTCGCGAAGTGACTCGCGTCAATGCGCAGCCTGCGGCGCCGCCACGTCGCGCAGGCTGAGCAGGTAATCCAGCATCGTAGGCGACTGCTCCGACGCCGCGCGGCGGATGTCGCGCACGTGGGCCAGCGCCTTCTGGCTGATCTCCGGCGAGATGTGGCCCGACAGGCCGATGCCCCGGCTGGGCAGCCGCTGCAGCCCCGCCAGCAGATAGGACCAGTTTGCCACTCCGAACAGCGAGAGCCGCTGGTCGAGGTCGGTCGGCGTCGGCACCTTGCTGTCCCACAGCGCCAGCAGCCCGGCCAGGCGCGGCGGAAGCGCTGCGGCATCGGTGCAGGCGCGCCAGAACGGCGTGTCGCGGCGTTGCGAAAGCGCGTAGTGGGCGACGATGAAATCGCGCATCTCGGCGAAGAAGTCGCCCGACAGACGGTTCACGCGGGCCCGGCAGGCCGCGCTGTCGCCGGCCGGCGCGACATGGTCGGCGAACAGCTGCAGCATCCACTCGACGATGTAGAGGCCGGTGGACTCCAGCGGCTCGATGTCGCCCCCCGCCGCGCCCAGCGCCAGGCAGTTGCCTTCCCACACGCGCGCCGCGTGGCCCGCGCGCAGGTGCCGCAGGCGCGGCTCGGCCAGCGCGGTGTGGCCAAGGTTGGCGGCCTGCAGACGGTGCAGGGCCTCGTCGTCGCTGCAGAAGCGCGAGGCGTAGACGTAGCCGGTGCCGCGGCGGCTCTGCAGGTCCATCTGCCAGGTCCAGCCGGCGTCCTGCGCGGTGGCCGTCGTGTGGCTGCGCAGCGCGTCCTTCGGCAGCGCATGGGCGAGCGGCTGGCTGAGGGCGCGGTCGCAGGGGAGCGAGTCGGCGAACGACACCCAGGGCACGCCCAGCGCCTGCTGCAGCAACAGCGACTGCGCACCGGTGCAGTCGATGAAGAAGCTGGCGGCGAAACGCCGGCCGTCGGCGAGTTCGACCGATTCGATGCCGACGTTGCCGTCGCTGCAGCGATGCACCTGCGTGACTTCCCCGCGGACATGGCGAACGCCGCGCTCCAGCGCCGTCTGCTGCAGCAGCATGGCCAGGCGGGCGGCGTCGAGCTGGTAACCGTAGCTGACCGGTGCCTGGTAGTCCGGCGAATCCATCAGCTTCGGTGACAGGTGGCCGTCGAACAGCGTCGTCTGCACCGTGCAGGCCTGGGCCATGGGCTGGCGCGTCAGGCCGCGCTGCAGCAGGTTGAGCCAGTGCGCGGTCGTCGCGAAACCGTGGAAGGGCGGCGGGATGTCGAAGGGATGGTCGAAGGAGTCGTCGGCCGGCGCACCGCCGTGGCGCCAGCCGTTGAAGCGGATGCCGTTGGTCAAGGTCGCGTCGGCGCCGGTGAACAGCAGCCGCTCGGGCAGGCCGAGCGCCTGCAGCGTGTGGCGCAGCGTCGGCACGGTCGCCAACTCCGCGCCCAGGGCGGCGGCCTGGGGCGGCTCGATGAGGGTGACGGGCAGGGGGCTCTGGCGCGCGGCGCCCAGCGTGCGCTGCAGATAGCAGGCGGCCAGCCAGCCGGCGGTGCCGCCGCCGACGATGACGATGGATTGGATGTCGGACACGCGGGTACTCCGTGAAACATGCCGGCGACTGCCTGCCGGCGCATCGCCACATTAGGGCCGCCAGCCCGCGAGGACACTTGTAACGCGCCAACCGAGCGTGCGTCCTGCACGCCCGGTCGAGCCGTTACAGCCCGGCCTATGCTGGCGCCATGGACGACGATGCACTGCCGGCGCTGCTGCGCCACTTCGGCCGCCGGGAATGCGGCCTGGAACCCTTGTACGCCGCGCTTTGCGAGGCCGCCGCGGCCGACGAACGCGCGCTGGCGCTGCTGGCCGAAGCGCCCCCAGAACAACGCAAGGCCAACCTGCTGCTGGCCGCGCTGCACGAGCGCGTGCTGGCCGGGGCAGCGCCCGAACTCGCCGCCTACTACCCCAGCGTCGGCGGCGGGCGGGCAGCCGATGCCGGCCTGGCCGGCGCGCTGTCGGCCTGCCTGGCCCGCGAATGGCCGGCGCTCGTTCAGCACCTGCGCCATGGCGCGACGCAGACCAACGAGATCGGCCGCTGCACCGCCATCTGGCCGGCGCTGGGCGCCGTGGCACAGGCCACCGGCCGCGCCGAGCTGGCGTTGCTGGACTTCGGCTGCAGCGCCGGGCTCAACCTCGGCGTGGACCAGTACGCGCTGGGCTATCGCACCGCCGATGGCGCGCTGACGCAGCGCGGCGCCGCGGCGGATGGCCAACGGGCCGAGGTCGAGACCCGCTGGCTGAGCACCGCGCAGCTGCCCGGCGAGGCCGGCTGGCGCCTCGTGCAGCGCGACGGCGTGGACCCGGCGCCCATCGCCGTCAACGACCCCGACCGCCTGCGCTGGCTGCAGGCCTGCCTGTGGCCGCACGACGCCGCACGACGCGAACGGCTGGCCCGCGCGGCGCGGCAGATGCAGTCGCTGCCGCGCACGCTGCGCCAGGCCGACGACTGCATCGCCGCCATCGAGCCCTGGCTGGCCAGCCTGCCGGCGGGTGTGCAGCCGGTGCTGCTGACGAGCTGGGTGCTTTACTACCTGAACGACGCCGACCTGGCCCGGCTGCGGGCGACCGTCGACCGGCTGGCGCAGAGCCACGGCCTGGTGTGGATCTGTGGTGACCTGCCGCGCCTGAGTGCGCAGGACGCAGTCGTGCCGCCGGAGCCCGTGCTGCCGGCGGGCGAGCCGGCCACGTCGCTGACGCTGTGGACGCTGCGCCTGCGCGACGAGGAACGCGCGCTGGCCTGGAGCCATCCGCACGGCCGCTGGATCGCCTGGCTCTGAACCCGGCCGCCCGGCACGCCTGACGGCCGGATTCAGAGCCGCTTGGATAATCCCCGCTCCCCAAGGAGTCAGCCCCATGTTCCAGCACGTCGACGCCTATGCCGGCGATCCCATCCTGAGCCTGAACGAGGCTTTCCAGAAAGATCCGCGCCCGGCCAAGATCAACCTGTCCATCGGCATCTATTTCGACGACGAAGGCCGCATCCCGATGCTGCCGTCGGTGCGCGCCGCCGAGCTGGCCGTCGTCGAGGCCGCGGGCGCCCGGCCCTACCTGCCGATGGAAGGCGCCGCCAACTTCCGCGCCGCCGTGCAGGTGCTGCTGTTCGGCGCGGATCACCCGGCGATCACGGCCGGCCGCATCGCCACCATCCAGGGCGTCGGCTCCAGCGGCGGCTTGAAGGTGGGCGCCGACCTGCTGAAGCGCTACTTCCCGGGCAGCACCGTCTACCTGTCCGACCCGACCTGGGACAACCACCGCGCCGTCTTCGAGGGCGCCGGCCATGTCTGCGAGACGTATCTCTACTACGACGCGGCCACCGGCGGCCTGCGCTTCGACGAGTTGCTGGCGAAGTTCAGAACCCTGCCGGCGCGCAGCATCGTCGTGCTGCACGCCTGCTGCCACAACCCGACCGGCGTCGACCTGACGCAGGACCAGTGGCGGGCCCTCGTGCCCGTGCTGCGCGAGCGCGAGCTGCTGCCCTTCCTGGACCTGGCCTACCAGGGCTATGGCGACGGCATCGAGGAAGACGCCTTCGCGCCGCGCCTGCTGGCCGATGAAGGCCTGTCCTTCCTGATTGCCAACAGCTTCTCCAAGAGCATGAGCCTGTACGGCGAGCGCGGCGGCGCCCTGAGCATCGTCTGCGCCAGTGCCGAGGAGGCCGGGCGCGTGCTGGGCCAGATGAAGTCGACGGTCCGCCGCAACTACTCCAGCCCGCCGATGCACGGCGGCCAGCTCGTCGCCCGGGTGCTGACCGACCCGAAGCTGCGTGCGATGTGGGAGGGCGAGGTCAGGGAGATGCGCGAGCGCATCCAGGCCATGCGCCGGCAATTGCACGACGTGCTCGCGGCCAAGCTGCCGGGCCGGGACTTCGGCTACTTCCTGACCCAGCGCGGCATGTTCAGCTACACGGGCCTGAGCGCCGACCAGGCCGAGCGGCTGAAAAGCGAGTTCGGCGTCTACATCCTGCGCTCGGGTCGCATCTGCGTGGCCGGCTTGAACACGCGCAATGTCGAGGCGACGGCCGCGGCCTTCGCCGCCGTGATGGCCTGACCCCTGGCCTTCGCCACCCCCGCCATAACGCGGGGTGATGGCCGCAGCCGCCGGTTTCATTGGCAGCGACGCGCGCGCCTCCTTACGCTGCCGGCAAAGTTGTCTGCAGGGAGCGGGATGAAGCATTGCGTGGTGATCGGCGGCGGCGTGGTGGGCCTGACGACGGCCTGGGCGCTGCTCGAACGTGGCCATGCGGTGACGCTGGTCGAGCGCGAGAGCGACGTGGCGCAGGGCGCCAGCCGCGCCAATGGCGGCCAGCTGAGCTACCGCTATGTGTCGCCGCTGGCCGATGCCGGCGTGCCGCTGAAGGCCCTGCGCTGGCTGCTGGACCGCGACGGCCCGCTGCGCTTCAGGCCCGAGGCGCGCTGGGCGCAGTGGTCCTGGCTGCTGGCCTTTCTGCGCAATTGCCGCGGGCCGGTGAACCGGCTCACGACGCAACGCCTGCTGGCGCTGGGCGCCTACAGCCAGGCGTCGTTTGCGCGGCTGTGCGCCGAGGCCGGGCTCGGTGATGCGATGGCGCTGCGCGCGCCGGGCAAGCTCGTCGTCTACCGCCAGCCGGCCGAATTCGCCCGCGCCGCGGCGCAGCTGAGCCGCGGCGCTGAGCGGGCGCTGTCGCATGACGACTGCGTTGCGCTGGAGCCGGCGCTCGCGCAGTTCGAGGAAGGTGAGGAGACGCTGGCGGGCGGCATCTTCACGCCGGGCGAGGCCGTGGCCGACTGTCATGCCTTTTGCAGCGAACTGCACCAGCGACTGGCAGCCCATGGGCGCTTTCGCGGCCGGCTCGGCGCGAATGTCGATGGCTTCATGCTCGACGGTCGCGGCACGGTGCTGGGCGTGCGCACCTCGCAGGGTCATGTCGCGGCAGACGTCACGCTGCTGGCCGCCGGCCTGCAGAGCCGCGCGCTGGCGGCGACGGTCGGCATCGAGCTGCCGCTCTACCCGCTGAAGGGCTACAGCCTGACGGCGCCAATCTCCCGCAGCCACCGCCCGCCCGAGGTCAGCGTGACGGACTTCGCGAAGAAGATCCTCTACGCCCGCATCGGCAACGAGCTGCGCGTGGCGGCGATGGTGGATCTCGTCGGCGACGACCTCAGCCTGGACGCGCGCCGGCTGGCGTCGCTTCAACGCTCGGTGCGCGCCACCTTCCCGAACGCCGCGGACTACGACCGTGCGCTGCCCTGGGCCGGCCTGCGCCCGGCCACGCCCAGCGGCGCGCCCATCCTCGGCGCCAGCGGCGTGCCGGGCCTGTGGCTGAACGTGGGCCATGGCGCCCTGGGCTTCACCTTTTCCTTCGCGACCGCCAACATCCTGGCCGAGCTGGTGTCGGGCCGCGCCAGTCCAATGCCTCTGGACGGCCTCAGCTTGTGACTGCCGACGACCTCGCCCAGGCGCTGCGCGCCGCCGTGCTGGCACAGCACTTCGACGCGACGGCCGATTCGCTGCAGGGTGGGGCGCCGCTCGGGGTGATGCCGAGCATCGATCTCGCGGTGGTCGTGTTCGGTGCCCGGCCGGTGGCCGCCAACGTGCTGTTCTCGCGCGAGCATCCGCAGGGGCTGGTGGCGCACGTCAATGGCGTGAACGGCGCCGTCGACAACGCCGCCTTTCACGCCGACGTGCGCGATGCGGTGGGTGATTCCTACGCCTGGCTGCCCGGTGCGGACTGGTCGCGCATCGCCTTCCCTGCGTGGTTCGGCACGGGCCCGCGCTTCGTCGCGCCTTACCCCGCGTCGCTGCTGAAGACGATGGTCGCCGTCGGCATCGCCCGTCTCGTCGACCAGGGCCGCAGCGACTGGGCGCTGCCGCTGGCCCATGCCGGCGAGACACGCGCCGTGGCCGACTGGCTGCACGACATGATCATCGTCAGCAGCAACGAGGCGACCTCGGCGCTCGTGGCCCACCTGCATGCACGCGGCGCCATCCGCCGCGAAGGCGGGCGCGAGGTGCACAACGAGCTGCACGCGCTGTTCGCCGCACACGGGCTGCCGGGCCTGATGATCGCCAACACCCAGCCCGACGGCGGCTGGGGCAACGGCGCGGGCTCGGGCGTCGGCCAGATCCAGATGACGGCCTGGGATGCGCTGCGGCTGATGTGGCGGCTCGATGCCGACGCGCCCCCGCTGCCTGAACTCGTCAGCCCGGCCGGCCGCGCCGTCATCCGGCGCGCGCTGGACGCGCAGACGCTGCATCACAACCTCAGCAGTGAGTCTCTCCGTGCGCTGCCCGGCTGGGTGCAGGGCATCCCGTGCCCACCCGCGACGTTCGCCCACAAGACCGGCAACACGCAGAACTACGGCAGCGACGCCGGCATCGTGCATGACGGCGGCCTGCACTATCTGATCGCGGTGACGACGAGCCTGGGCTCGCGCTACGCGCCGCATGCCGACGCGGCCACGACCTGGAAGCTGCCGGCGCTGGGCGGCGCCGTGCATGCGTGGCTGAAGGCGAACGCCTAGGAGCCCGACGGGCTCCCGGGCCTCAGAACATCCGGTACTCGACCCGCAGCGCGAACGAGCGGCCACGCGGGTCGGCCACGCGCGGCTCCCAGCTGGAGCCGGCACCGGTGTTGGTGTCGTAGGTGACGCTGAACGGCGGATCGACGTTGAGCAGGTTCTTGATGCCGGCCGTGATCGTCAGGTTCTTGATGCCGCTGTAGGCCACGCTGGCATTCAGGATGGAATAGGCCGAGACGCGCGGATTCCAGTTGGCGGGCTTGACGCTGCCGTTGGCCACGCCGGGCAGCACGAAGTCCTGGTAGCCGGTGCGGTAGACGTGCTGGAACGTGGCGGCCCAATCGCCTTCGGTGCGGGTCAGCGTGGCGGTGTGCTTCCAGCGAACGCCCAGGTCACCCGAGCGCGTGAAGCGGCCCACTTCGCTGGTGCCCATGGGCGCGCTCGGGACGAGGCGCGACTTCTTGTCGAGCAGATAGGACAGGTCGAAGCCTGCCGTCCAGGCCGCGCCGGCCGCGTTGAACGCGCCCTTCAAGCCGAACTCGAGGCCCTTGGTGGTGGTTTCGCCCGCGTTGACCCAGCGGGTGTCGACCGAGACGATCTTGCCGGTCGAATCGCGCTCGAAATTGCTCTGGAAGAACTGGTAGTTGTCGGCCAGCGTCGTCAGGCCGAACGAGTAGATCGTGCCCGTGCGCTCCACCGACCACCAGTCCAGGTTGGCCACCAGGTCCCTCGTCGGCTGGAACACCACGCCGGCGCTGTACATCTTGGCTTCCTCGGGGCTCAGCGTCTCCTTGCCGCCGAAGCGGGTGACGAAGTCCCGCACGCTCTGGCAGCCTGGCGCCGTCGACACGGTGCGCGTGGGGCAGGTGGCCGGATCAGTGAAGTCGGCCCCGACGAACTGGCTTTCCGTGATCGGGTCGAACATCTGCTTGAAGGTCGGCACGCGGAAACCGGTGCTGTAGGCGCCGCGGATCAGCACCTGCTCGATGGGGTTGTAGCGAATCGAGACCTTCGGGTTGGTCGTCGAGCCGAAGCCGGTGTACTCGTCGCGGCGGATGGCGCCGGTGATCTCCATGTCCTTCATGACCGGCACCGCCACCTCGGCGAACACCGCCTTGATCGTGCGCTTGAGCGTGCCGGCGGTGGCCAGCGCGTTGTCGAAGGGCACATTGAAGATCTGCCCGGCGAGTGTGTTGGCGTTGGTCCGCTGGTCGCCGTCGAACTTGTACTTC
>SEEY01000843.1 GCA_004211235.1 Rubrivivax sp. | reverse complement strand
CTGCTGGGCCGTCCCGACCGCCTGCTGCAGGCACCGCTGCGGCATGCCCTCCCGGGCCTGCTGGCGGCCGCCAGCGGCGAGCTGGTGCTGCTCGACACCCTGGACCAGGCCGGCGAGCCGGACCTGGCTGCGCTGCTGCGCGCGCACGGCGTGGCGATGGCGCTCGGCATCGCGATCCCGGCCGATGGCCCGGGCGCGCCGCGCGGCGCGCTGTCGCTGCTGTGGGAGCGCTCGCGTGCGCTGGCGCCCGAGGAGTTCGCGGCGTTGCAGGACGTCGCCGCCCAGGCTGCGTTCGGGCTGCGTCTGGCCGAGATGGCGCTCGAAAACGAACAGCTGCTGGCGCGCGTGACCTATATCTCGACCATGGATGCGCTGACCGGCGTCGCCAACCGCCGCCATGGCGAAGAACTGCTGGAAAAGGAAATCCGGCGCGCGCGCCGCTACCGCGTGCCGCTGGCGCTGGTCGCGTTCGACATCGACCGCTTCAAGGCCATCAACGAGCGCTACGGCGATCCGGTCGGCGACGTGGTGCTGCGCAGCGTGTGCGAGGCGGCGCAGGCGGTGCTGCGCAACAGCGACGTGCTGGTGCGCTCGGGCGGCGAGGAATTCCAGATCCTGGCGCCGCACACCAGCGCCATCGACGCCCTCAAGATGGCCGAGAAGGTGCGGCTGGCGGTCGCCCAGGCCGCCATTCCCGGCGCCGACCACGTCACGGTCAGCCTGGGCGTCGCCCAGCTGGGCGAGCAGGAGAGCGCGGACTCCCTGGTGCAGCGCGTGAACGCCGCGCTGGCGCGCGCCAAGCGTGCCGGACGCAACTGCGTCGAACTGGCAATGCAGTAATGGCGCCCCGCAAACCTGCTGCGCGTTGCACCGCAGGCGGCAGACGCCTGGCCCTGCGACGCCTGCCTTACGTCCGTACAGCGGCGCTTCTCGGCCGACATCGCTGCTGCTCGCTACAGCTGTCGAGGCGTCATTGATCGATTGGCTGAGGCATTACCGGCGCGCCGACCTGGCCGGCGACGTCGGCGCCGGCCTCATCGTCGCCATGATGATGATCCCGCAGGGCATGGCCTACGCCATGGTGGCCGGGCTGCCGCCGGTGGCCGGCCTGTACGCCGGCATCGCGCCGCCGCTGCTGTATGCGCTGTTCGGCACCAGCGGCGCGCAGTCGGTCGGGCCGATGGCGATCATCGCGCTGATGACGGCGTCGGCCCTCGCCCCGCTGGCGGCGCCCGGCAGCGCGCTGTACGGGATGCTGGCCGGCCAGCTGGCCCTGCTGTCCGGCGCGGTGCTGCTGGCCTGCGGCCTGCTGCGCGTCGGCTTCCTGGCGAATTTCTTTTCGCGGCCGGTGATGAGCGGCTTCACGCTCGGCTCCTCGATCGCGATCGCGCTCGGCCAGCTCGATACGCTGCTGGGCGGCCCGCCGCTGGCGCCGCACGGGCCAAGCGTGCTGCTCGGCGCCGGTTCCATCGCCTTCTTGCTGCTGGCACGCCGTTACGGCGCCGGCCTGCTGCGCCGGCTCGGCTTGACCCCGGGAGCGGCCGACATCGGCGCGCGCCTGGCGCCGATGCTGCTGGTGCTGGCCGCGATCGTGCTGGTGACGCTGCTGCACCTCGACCAGCGCGGGGTACGCGTGATCGGCGCGGTGCCGTCCGGCCTGCCGCAGCTGGCGCTGCCGCTGGCGGACGGCTATTGGCAGGCGCTGGGCAAGCCGGCGCTCTTGATCGGCTTCATGAACTTCCTGATCGCGATGTCGGGCGCCCAGGCGCTGGCGCACAAGCGCGTGAACCAGCCGCACGAAAAGCTGCACAC
>SEEY01000842.1 GCA_004211235.1 Rubrivivax sp. | reverse complement strand
CAGTTCTACATCTACACGCACCCGGACGCGCTGGAGTCGGCGGCGGAACGCTTCAAGGCGATGGTGCACGCGAAGCCGCCGGCCGATCCGTATGCGGCGATGCCGCAGCTTCGAGACATGCTGCGGGCCGGGGTCAGGGGCCGCAGATAAACACGTCCTCGGGCGCGCCGTCAGGCGGCCTGGCTGTCCGGCTGCACGACGCGTTCGTGCAGTTCGGGTTCACCCTCGCGGTACAGCTTCACCACCGTCGAGGTGCGGGTGCCGTAGCCCTCCATCTCGATGCAGACTGGCGACAACATGCGCTCGACCTCGATCGGCATGCCGGTTTCCGGCAGGCGCAGGTCGGGCGCGCGGGTGGTGTCGGCCAGCATCTCGAAATAGGCGTCTTCCGGCGCCCCCTGGCACAGCAGGCTGGCAAATTGCGCCTTGGTGCGCAGCACCTTGGGCCAGGGCGCATCCAGCAGGCCGTTGGAGATGCCGTAGATCCGGCCAGCCTCGAGCGGCTTGCCGTTGCGCGGATCATCGCCGCCGCGGTTCGAGTACCAGTACAGGGTATCGCGGTCGCCCAGCACCAGGTTGTAGCCGTTGTAGACGTCGCCGCGCGCGATCACCGCGTCCAGGTAGTCGGCGGCGGACATGTCGCCTGTCAGGAAGCCGGCCACCAGGTCGCCGCGCGAAGGCGCGTTCTCGCGCCGCTCGGCAGGGCCGCGGATATTCGTCAGGGCGGCGAACTTCGGGCCGTTGGCCCCGGTCGTCGTCACACCCATCCAGCTGCCGCCGTGCAGCAGGTCGCGGCCGGCGATCACGTGCGGGTGCGCGGGCCAGGGCGCGGCCGGGGTGGCCGGGCGGTCGTAGAACTCGTCGCGGTTGGCCGCGGCAAGGATGGGCACGCCCGGCAGCACTTGCCAGGCAAAGACGATCAGGCACATGGGATCAGATCCGTAAAGATTTCGGACCTGCGCGGCCCCTCGATAGTGGCGTGCAGGCCGGCGGCGCGCGCCGCAGCCTCCACGGCGTCGGCAAAGCCGGCATGTACGGACGGGTAGACTTCCATCCAGGTCTGCAGGCCGTCGCGTGCTTCCGGACGGCGCTTGAGCTGTGCGGGCGCATTGGCGCTACCAGCCAGCTGCGCCTGCATGGCGCGCACCCGGGGAGCAAGGCCGGCGGCGTCGGCGTCGCGCACCTTGTAGTAGACGTACAGGTCGATCATCGCTAGACGTCGATCGCGTCGAGGAGGTAGGGCATGTGCTGGAAGCTCAGGGCCGGTCCGTCCGCGGCGCCGTGGCGCACATCCTCGCCGAGCGCGCCGAGCTTCATCTCGACCAGCAGGTCCGCGCCGCCCAGGCCGTTGGCGGCCGCATTGACCACCATGCCGCAGGGCTGGCCGGGGTCGGCCATGGAGAACACTTCGTCGCCGGCGCGGGCCGCCGGGTTGGCCACCGTCGCCAGCGCCGTGCGGCGCTTGAGCTTGCCAAGGTACTGGCTGCGTGCGACGATTTCCTGGCCCGGGTAGCAGCCTTTCTTGAAATTGACGCCGCCCAGCAGCTCGAGGTTGACCATTTGCGGCACGAACTGTTCCTGGGTGGCGGCGGTAATCTGCGGCACGCCGGCGTGGATGGCTGCCAGCTGCCAGGCCTGGTTGCCGCCCAGCGCGAGCTCGCCCGCCAGTCCCGGCAGGGCGGCGCCGGCGGTTTCCGCGTTCGTCAGCCACAGGTAGCGCGGGGCGCCGAACACGTCCTGCAGGCGGATCACGGTGCCGGACGGCCCGTCGACCTTGCCGTTGGGCGCGGCGGGCAGCTCGGCCACGTGGCGG
>SEEY01000841.1 GCA_004211235.1 Rubrivivax sp. | reverse complement strand
TGTCATAACGGCTCTTCGCCACGGACAAGGCCTGGCCGCTGGACGCCAGCGTGCGGTTCTGCGCGTCCACCGTGGCGGCGCGGCCCTGCAGTTCGGCGAGCGCGTCGTCCACCTCGCGCAGCGCCTGCAGCATGCGGCCGCGGAAGGCCGCGAGGGACTCGTCGACCGAGGCCTTGCTCGCCGCCAGGTTGGCCTTGTTGCGGCCGCCCTCGAAGATCGGCAGCGAAATGCTCGGGCCGACGTTGTAGAGCCGCGCCGCCACGGTGGACGCGCAGAACCGCACGCTGGCGTCCAGCGGCCAGGCCTTGTCCGTGGCGAAGAGCCGTTATGACAAGGGCGCCGTCAGTTATCTCGACGTGACCGAGGCCGAGCGCACGCCGCTGGCCACCGAGCGCGCGCTGGCGCAGTTGCGTGGCGCGCAATGGGCGGCGACGGCCCAGCTCGTCAAGGCGCTGGGCGGCGGCTGGAGCAGCAGCGGCGGCTGAGCGGCCGAGCGCTTCCCCGCCACGGGCTGCGTCGCTATGCTGCGGCCCCCGAGGAGGAACGCATGGACCGCATCAAGCGCCGAGATTGCCTGCTGGCTGCCGGCAGCGTGGCTTTGCCCGCACTGGCCCGGGCCGACATTGCGGCAATGCAGCGGCTGCTCGACGGTCGTGTGAAGGAAGAGGGCGTAGCGCTCGCCGCTGGCCGGGTGGACGGGCGGCGCGTCGAGCTGGCACATGCCGCGGGGCGCGGTCCGCGGGTCGGTGCGGACAGCGTCTTCGAGCTCGGCTCGCTCACCAAGACCTTCACGGCGCTGCTGCTGGCCGATGCGGTCGTACGCAGCGAGCTCAGGCTCGACGACGCCATCGAGGAAGCGCTGCCCGACGGCCTCAGGCTGCGTGACAGCCAGGGCCGGCCGCTTCGCTGGCTGGACCTGGCGACGCACCGCTCCGGCCTGCCGCGACTGCTGTCCAACCTCGCGCCGGCCAGGCCGGCCGACCCCTATGCCGACTACGACGACGCCGCGTTGCTTGCCTTCCTGAAAGGCTGGCAACCGAACGTGCCGCGGGACAGCCGTTTCGAATACTCCAACCTCGGCTTCGGCCTGCTCGGCCATGCGCTCGCACTGCGCCAGCGCACCGACTACGCCTCGCTGCTGACCGCCCGCGCGCTGGAGCCGCTGGGTCTGCTGGGCAAGGTCGGCTTAGGCCTGCCCGGCCTGCTGCAGGGGCATGACGCGGCGGGCACCGCGGTGCCCGCCTGGCACTTCCAGAGCGCCACCGCGGGCGCCGGCGCGCTGCACGGCACGACGCGCGGCCTGACGCGCTATGCCATGGCCGCGCTCGGCCTGTTCGAGCATCCGTTGAAGGCAGCCTTCGCGCTGTGTCTGCAGCGTCGCGCGGAGGGCGCGGCGCCGATCAATCCCATCGGCCTGGCCTGGATGCTCGCGCCGCTGAATGGCCGCACGCTGTTCACGCACGACGGCGGCACCGGCGGCTTTCGCGGTTCGCTCTGGCTGGACCCGACGCGCGGCCGCGCCAGCATCGTGCTGGCCAATGCCGCGCTGGAGGTGAACGACCTGGCCCTGCACCTGCTGGACGACAGCGTGCCGCTGCCCGACCGCTCGACCACACGCCAGGCCGGCATCACGCTCCCGGCGGAGCAGCTGAAGCCACTGGCCGGCGCCTACGCGCTGAACCCGCAGTTCAAGCTGAGCGTGCGCGCAGACGGCCAGCGGCTGTTTGCCCAGGCCACGGGGCAGGGCGAGTTCGAGCTGTTCGCCAAGGCAGCACGCCGCTTCTTCGCCAAGGTCACGCCGTTGGAGATCGAATT
>SEEY01000141.1 GCA_004211235.1 Rubrivivax sp. | reverse complement strand
GCCCTCGAAAGCCATGTGCGCGCAGACGAACTGCGCGCACATGGCTTTCGAGGGCGGCGCCGGCCACCCCATCGCCGCGGCACTACCGCCCTGGGTCTGCCTGCCTCTCGCCGCTGTGCCGAGTTGCGCACCGGTGCTCGAACTGCTGTTCGCCGAGGCGCAGTCCAGCCATTGCGGGCGCCAGCTGATGCTGAACCGGCTGTTCGAGGTCTTGCTGATCTGGGTGCTCCGCGAGCTGATGGGACAGGGCCGCGTGGCGTCGGGCATGCTGGCCGGCCTGGCCCATTCCAAGCTGCGCACGGCGCTCGTGGCCCTTCACGAGTCGCCCCAGCGCGAATGGCCGCTGGAGGAGCTTGCGGCCGCGGCGGGCATGTCGCGCACCGTGTTCGCCAACAGCTTCCGCGACGTGGTGGGCTGCACGCCGGGTGTCTACCTGCAGCGCTGGCGCATCGGCCTGGCGCAGAAGGGGCTGCTGGAGGGCCGCGCCCTCAAGCACATCGCTGCAGACGTGGGCTACGGCGGAGAGGCGGCGCTGTCACGCGCCTTCCGGTCGCACACGGGGCAGTCGCCAAGGGCCTGGCGCAAGCAGGCGGCGCTACGGGTCTGAGGGCGGGCGACGCGCTCGGTATTCCCGTGCTTCAACGCACCCGCGCCACCTTGACCTGGAAGCCGATGCCCTCGATCTCCAGGTAGAAGGCGCCCAGCATGCCGCGGTGCACGATGGCCTTGGGGTTGTTCAGCTCGTAGATGGCGCTGCTGCCGTCGGCGACGCGCCAGACCTGGCCGTTGTCCAGCTCGATGCGCGTGTTCGGTCCCCAGCCGCCGAACTTGCCGCGGATGCGGCTTTCCATCTGCTTCAGCTCGGGCGGCGCATCGGGCAGCTTGACCGACTCCTGGCCGAACCTGGCCGCCGGATCCGCGACCGCAGGGGGTACAGCCACCGCCGCGGGCGATGCCGTCCTGGCAGGTTGATCTGCGGGCAAGGGCAGGGCGTCATAGCAGGCCAGGCGGCGCGCCGAATCGCTCAGCTGCCGGCAGGCCTTCAAGTCGCCCGCGACGGTCTGCGCCTGCGCGGCATGGCCGATCAGCAAGGCGAAAAGCAGGGCATTCAGCGGCAGGACTCTCGGCATTGCAACTCCTTCACATCGCCTTGCGCAGATTCGCCGGCGCGATCTTCATCGCCTCGCGGTATTTGGCCACCGTGCGTCGCGCGCACTGGATGCCCTGCTCGTCGAGCATGGCTGCGAGCGCGCTGTCGGACAGCGGCTTCTTGATGTCCTCGGCGGCGACGAACTGCCTGATCAGCGCACGCACGGCGGTGCTGGACGCCTCGCCGCCGGCCTCGGTGCTGAGTCCGGAGCCGAAGAAATACTTCAGCTCGAAGGTGCCCCAGCTGGTGGCCATGTACTTGGCCGTCGTCACGCGCGAGATGGTGGACTCATGCAGGCCGAGCTCGTCGGCGATCTCGCGCAGCACCAGCGGCTTCATGGCCAGTTCACCATGGGTGAAGAAGCCGCGCTGGCGTTCGACGATGGCGGTGCTGACGCGCAGGATGGTGTCGAAGCGCTGCTGGATGTTCTTGATGAACCAGCGCGCCTCCTGCAGCTGCCCACCCAGCGGCGAGTTGCTGATGCCGCCGCGCGTGGCGCGCAGCGCGTTGGCATACAGCTCGTTGATGCGCAGCTTCGGCGCCACCTCGGGGTTGAGCATGACGCGGAACTCGCGGCCGCTCTTGCGCACGATGACGTCCGGCACGATGGCCGCGGCAGCGCCGGCGGCAAAGCGGCGGCCCGGCTTGGGCTCGAGCTTCGTGATCAGCGCCTGGGCTTCGCGCAGCACGATCTCGTCGGCGCCGGTCTCGGCCATCAGGCGGCGCATGTCGCGACGCGCGAGCAGCTCCAGATGACCCTTGCAGATCTGCAGCGCGGCGGCCTGGGCCGGGCATTTGGGGCAGCTGCGCAGTTGCAGCATCAGGCACTCGGACAGGTCGCGGGCGCCGATGCCGGCCGGGTCGAGGCTCTGCAGCAGTCGCAGCGCGATGCGCAGGTGGTCGAGCAGTTCCTCCAGTGCCTCGGCGTCGTCGGGCGGCGCCAGCGCGGCGGCGATGTCCTCGATGGAGTCTTCGAGGTAGCCGTCCTCGTTCAGCGATTCGATCAGCACCTGCATCGCGATGCGGTCGCCGGTCGACAGGCTCATGCCCGCGAGCTGCTCGGCCAGGTGAGCGGCCAGCGTCACGTCGGCGGACTCCTGGCTCTCGCGCTCGCCGTCGTCGTCACCGGCGCCCGAGCCGCTGCTGCTGGGCAGCTCGCGGATGCCGTCGAAGTCGTCACGCTCGGTGCCGTTCTCCCAGTCCTCGCGTTCTGTGCCGCCGAAGTCCTCGGCCTGCAGCTCCTTCGCCTCGCCGCCCTCGGCCTCGCCAGTGGGGGTCTCGCCAGATGACTCGACCGGCGCATTGCTGGCCAGCTCCGGCGTGCTGACGCTGAACTCCTCCTCGGCCTCCAGCAGCGGGTTGCTGGCGAGCATCTGCTCGACTTCCTGGTGCAGCTCCAGCGTGGACAGCTGCAGCAGCCGGATGGACTGCTGCAGCTGGGGCGTCAGCGCGAGGTGCTGACTGAGGCGGACCTGCAGGGTTTGTTTCATCCCCGGGTTCCTTGCGGGCCGAGCGCCGGGCCGCTCCCAAGCCGGCCCGCGTTGGCGATGTGCGCGCGGCTCAATGCCGCAAGCATCGCCGTCCCCGCGGGGGACCGACCAGACTCCCTCGCGTTCAGCGACGCGAGGATGGGCGAGGGGTAGTCCATCCTTACATCCTGAAGTTTTCGCCGAGATAGACCTTGCGCACGTCGGCGTTGGCCACGATCTCGTCGGGCGTGCCTTCGGCGAGCACGGCGCCCTCGCTGATGATGTAGGCGCGGTCGCAGATGCCGAGCGTCTCGCGGACGTTGTGGTCGGTGATCAGCACGCCGATGCCGCGCCCTTTCAGGAAGCCGATGATGCGCTGGATCTCCAGCACCGCGATCGGGTCGACGCCGGCAAACGGCTCGTCCAGCAGGATGAAGCGCGGCTGTGTGGCCAGCGCCCGGGCGATCTCGACGCGGCGGCGCTCGCCGCCCGACAGCGCCGGGGCCGGGCTGTCGCGCAGGCCTTCGATGGACAGGTCGTGCAGCAGGCCGTTCAGCAACTCATCGATGCGCGCCTTGGGCAGCGACTTGCCACGGTCGTCGAGCTGCAGCTCCAGCACCGCGCGGATGTTCTGGGCGACGGTCAGCTTGCGGAAGATCGAGGCTTCCTGCGGGAGATAAGACAGGCCCAGGCGGGCGCGGGCATGGATGGGCAGGCGCTGCACCTCGGCACCGTCGATGCGGATGATGCCGGCGTCCGAACGGACCAGGCCGACGATCATGTAGAAGCTGGTCGTCTTGCCGGCGCCGTTGGGGCCGAGCAGGCCGACGACCTCGCCGCAGTCGACGCGCACATGCACGTCCTTGACGACCTTTCGCACGCCGTAGGTCTTGGCCAGGCCCTCGGCCTCGAGCCGGCTGCCGCAGTCGGCCAGGCTGGGAGTGACGGCGGCGTCGGCCATCACGAAGGCTTGCCCGGCTGCAGCGTGGTCGACGGCTTCAGCGGCAGCGGCGCGGGCGGCGCCGAGGCGGCGTCGTCCGGCGGCTGGGCGGACGGCATCATGACGATGCGGTTGCGGCCGTTCGGGTTCGGCGACGCGGCACCGCCCTCGAACGTCAGCACCTCGGTGCGGCTGTTGTAGATGATGACGGCGCCGGTCACCTCGTTCGTGACGGCCGTGCCCTTGGTGCTGCGCACGCGGGCGTTGCCGATGAAGCGGACCGCCTCGGTCCGGGTGTCGTATTCGAGCTGGTCGGCCACGCCGTCGATGGCCTCGCCCGGCAGGTCGCGCGCCTGGCGGAAGGTGACCGGCTGGCCGCTGGTGCCGTTGGCATAGGCCTGCACATAGCCGTCGCGCGTCTCGTGCACGTCCACCTTTTCGGCACGCAGCACCAGACTGCCCTTGGTGATGACGACATTGCCCACCAGCACGACGCTCTGGTTGACGCTGTCGATCTGGCCCGGCTTGTCCGACGAGAACACGAAGGGCTTGAGCCGGTCGGCCTTCTCGGCGAACGCGGGGCTGCCCGCGAGGGCGAGGGCGATCAGGAGGGGCAGGCGCTGGGGCATGGCGGCACGGAAGTTGCAGGCCATTCTATGGGTGCGGCGCCGTCCGCAGCCTTTCCAACCCGGCAAGTGAGTCAGGAAACTTTGCCGCTTCTGGCCGCCTCGACGAGGAGGCTGGCCACGGCCAATGCCTGCTGGCCTTGCATCGCTTCGCTCTGGCCGGGCTGGCCGGCCATGCCGGGGGCGGTGCGCCAGCGTCCGCCGATGACGAGGGCCGGCACGTTCTCGACGCCCGCCAGTTCCGCCAGCTTCTGGCCCTGGGCCAGCCTGCCCTGCACGCCGAAAGACGACAGCGCGGCCTTGAACTTCGCGGTGTCCAGGCCAAGCCGGCCAACGAGGGCGACCACGGCCGCTTCGTCATCCGCCTCCACGCCGCCGCGGTGCAGCGCATTGAAGATGCCGGCATGCACCGGCGGCGTCAACGCGCCCATGGCGTCCAGCGCGTAGAACATGCGCTGGTGCAACTTCAGCACGGCCTGCTGGCCCACCGGCACGCGGCGAAAGCTCACGTCCGCCGGCAGCTTCTGCACCCAGGCTGCCAGCAGCGGGTCGAAGGCGAAGCAGTGGGGGCACTTGTAGAAGAAGAACTCGATGACCTCGATCTTGCCCGCCGTGCCGGGCAGGGGCTGGCCCAGGCGGGCATAGTGCCGGCCTTCGACCAGGCCGCCGCCCTGCGCCCGCGCGACAGGCGCGACGCCGCACACGCCTGCTGCGGCTGCGGCCAGCGTGAGGGCGTCGCGCCGTTTCATGCCTTGCGGCGAGCGCGCTGGATCAGGAAGTCGCTGTACTGCAGCGCCCGCTGGCCAGACTGCTGCTCCGGCAGGCGCTCGCCGCCGTCGGCCATGCTGGGCGACGTCAGGAAGCGGCCGCCGATGCCCAACGTCGGCACGCCGTCGATCTTGTAGGCCTCGGACAGCTTCTCGGCCTGCGTGCAGCGCGTCTGCACGCCGAAGGAGTTGTAGGTGTCCTGATACTTGGCCGCGTCGATGCCGAGGTTGGCCAGGAACTTGGCCTGGCTCTTGGCATCGTCCAGCGCCAGGCCCTGCTGGTGCAGCGCCGCGAAGATGGCCGGCCGGGCCTGCGCCTCCTTGCCCAGCGCCTCGAGCGTGTAGAACATGCGCTGGTGGATCTTGACGACGGCGCGGAAGGCCACGTGCACCTTGCGGAAGGTCACGTCGGCCGGCAGCTGCCGGGCCCAGGCCTCCACGGCCGGCTCGAACAGGTAGCAATGCGGGCAGCCGTACCAGAAGAACTCGATGACCTCGATCTTGCCGGGCGGCGTCGGCAGCGTTTGCGGCAGCACCTGGTAGTGGCGGCCTTCGATGGGGCCGCCCTGGGCGAGGGCGGAGCCTGCGGCGCCCGCGAAGGGGGCGGCGGCGAGCAGGGTGGAGAAATCGCGGCGCTTCATGGCGTCAGGTGTCCTTTTTCAGGGTTCAGCGTTGTACACGGACGAGGTTGGCCTCGAAGCCGGCGCCCTCGATCTTGCGCTGCAGGTTCTCGGCTTCGTCGCGGCCGTCCACGGGCCCGAGGCGCACGCGGTAGACCGTGCGGCCGTTCTGCTCGCGCTCCATCAGCTTGGCCGTGAAGCCCTGGATGGCCAGCTTGGCCTTCTGGGCCTCGGCCTCTTCGGGGCGGGTGAAGGCGCCGGCCTGCACGAAGTAGACGTAGGCGTCCGCGCCAGCGGCGGCCGGCGCAGCCGTCGAGGCGGGCGCATCGGCCTTGGGCGCCACGGGCTTCGGCTGGGCCGTCACGACCGGCGGCAATGCGGCCGCGGCGCTGGCGGCGGCCACGGCGGCGCTGGCGGTCGTCGTGGCCGGCGGCGGGGCCGTGAGTGGCGGCGTGTTGACCACACCGCTGGCGCTGCGTGCGGCCTTGCCCGCAAGCGGTGCGTTCGGGTCCCAGTTCTTGTTGCGTTCCGTCTCGGCGGCGTCCTGCTCCGCCGTGCGCGACGGCACCTTGTTGACGAACGGGATGGGCACCTTGGTGATGTACAGGGCCACGCCGAGCGCGACGGCCAGGCCGACCAGCAGGCCCACGATCAGGCCGAGGACGAAGCCGCCCTTCTGGTTCTTGTGGCCGGCGGGTTTGGAGGCTGCGGTCATTCGCTGTCCGAGGTTGTCGTCGTTTCAGAAGTGTCGCGGTTCATCTGCTCGGGCGCGCTGACGCCGAGCATGCCGAGCGCATTGGCCAGCACCTGGCGCGTCGCGGCGAGAAGCGCGACGCGGGCGCGGCTCAGTTCGGGCGCCTGGTCCATCACGCGCTCGGCGGCGTAGTAGGAGTGGTAGGCGCCGGCGAGGTCGCGGGCGTAGAAGGCGATGTCGTGCGGCGCCAGGCCGGCGGCCGCGCCGGCCAGCATGTCGGGGTAGGCAGCGAGCTTGAGCATCAGGGCTTCTTCGGTCGGCGCGGTCAGCAGGCCGAAATCGGCACCCGCGACCGTGGCAACGTCGCCGCCCCACTTGCGGATGACCGAGCAGATGCGCGCATGGGCATATTGAACGTAGAAGACCGGGTTCTCGTCGTTCTGCTTCAGGGCCAGGTCGATGTCGAAGGTGAACTCGGTGTCGGCCTTGCGGCTGATGAGGAAGAAGCGCACCGCGTCACGGCTGGTCCAGTCGATCAGGTCGCGCAGCGTCACATAGCTGCCGGCGCGCTTGGAGATCTTGACCTCCTCGCCGCCCTTCATGACCGTCACCATCTTGTGCAGCACGTAGTCGGGGAAGCCCTGCGGGATGCCCATGTCGAACGTTTGGGAGATGGCCTGCAGGCCGGCGCGCACCCGGGCGATGGTGCCGTGGTGGTCGGTGCCCTGGATGTTGATGCACTGCGTGTAGCCGCGCTCGAACTTGTTGATGTGATAGGCCACATCGGGCACGAAGTAGGTGAAGCCGCCCTCACGCTTGCGCATGACGCGGTCCTTGTCGTCGCCGTAGTCGGTGGTGCGCAGCCACAGCGCGCCGTCCTCCTCGTAGGTCTTGCCGCTTTCAACGAGGCGCTCGACTGTCTTCTCCAGCTGGCCGCCCGCATACACGCTGCTTTCCAGGAAGTAGCTGTCGAACGTCAGGCCGAAAGCCTGCAGGTCCAGGTCCTGCTCATGGCGCAGGTAGGCGACGGCGAACTGGCGGATGCTGTCGAGGTCGTCGATGTCGCCCGAGGCGGTGAACTCGCGGTCGTCGGCCTTGACCGTTTCCTTTCGAAGAAAGGCGTCGGCGATGTCCTGGATGTAGTCGCCGTTGTAGGCCGCCTCGGGCCAGCCGGCGTCGCCCGGCTTGACGCCCTTCAGGCGCATCTGCGTGGAGTTGGCCAGCGTGGCGATCTGCACGCCGGCATCGTTGTAATAGAACTCGCGGGTCACGTCGTGGCCCTGGCTCTGGAACAGCGAGCACAGCGAATCGCCGAGCGCCGCCTGGCGGGCATGGCCCACGTGCAGCGGCCCGGTCGGGTTGGCGGAGACGAACTCCACCATCACGTGCTTGCCCGTCGCGGGCCGGTGGCCGAACTTGGTCGCAGCGCCCAGCACTTCGGCCACGACCGCCTGCTTGGCGGCCGGCTTCAGGCGGATGTTGATGAAGCCGGGGCCGGCGATCTCCAGCGCCTGTACCCATTGCTGGAAGGCGGGCTTCGTTTCGAGGGCGGCGATCAGGCGCGTGGCGAGCTCGCGCGGGTTGGCCTTCAGCGGCTTGGCCAGCTGCATGGCGGCGGTGCAGGCGAAGTCGCCGTGAGCGGCCTGCTTGGGCGATTCGAAGGCAGCAACGGCGTTCGAGCCGGGCGCGATTTCTTGCAGAGAGTCGGCGAGTGCGGCGAGCAGCGCCTGCTTGGCTTGGATCATGGGCGCGATTTTAGGAGGCAGGCTTCGCCGCCCGATCCGTGACGCGCGACACGGGTCCGCCGTGGGGGGAGATGCTGAGCGGGAACAAGGGACAAACCACGCCGGACCGGCCCGTATCATGCCCCGCGTGACCGCTTCCGCCGACGATCTGCCCGCTCACATCGGTCGCTACCAGGTGCTCAAACGCCTGGGCGAAGGGGCCACCAGCGACGTCTTTCTGGGCCGCGATCCCTTCCAGGCGCAGGACGTCGCCATCAAGCGCATGCGCAGCTGGGCGCCGCCGCCGGACGCGCCGTCCAGCGACTTCAGCAACCGATTCTTCAGCGCCGAGGCGGCCCTGGCCGGGCGGCTGCACCACCCCAACGTCGTCGCCATCCTCGACGCCGTGGCGGAGGACGCGTCGCCCTATCTCGTCATGGAGTACGTGCCCGGCGTCACGCTGAAGCACTTCTGCCGCAGCGACCGCCTGCTGCCGCTTGACCAGATCGTCGA
>SEEY01000140.1 GCA_004211235.1 Rubrivivax sp. | reverse complement strand
CCTGCTGCACCGCGCGCTCGCTCTCGGTGTCGAGGGCCGACGTGGCCTCGTCGAAGATCCAGATCGGCGCTTCCTTGTACAGCGCCCGCGCGATGGCCAGGCGCTGGCGCTGACCGCCTGACAGCTTGCTGCCGTTGGCGCCGACGTTGGTTTCCACGCCCTCGGGCAGCGTGTGCACGAAGTCCCACAGGTGGGCGGCGCGCAGCGCGGCTTCCAGCTTGGCCTCGTCGCGCGGCTGGGCGTAGGCGATGTTGGCGGCCACCGAGTCGTCGAACAGCACGATGTCCTGCGACACAACGGCGAACTGGCGGCGCAGGGAGAGCCGCGTCAGCGCCTCGATGTCGACGCCGTCGAGCCGGATCTGGCCCGCATCGGGCCGGCCGAAGCCCAGCAGCAGATGGATGATCGAGCTCTTGCCCGCGCCGGAGGCGCCCACCAGCGCCGTCGTCTTGCCGGCGGCAAAAGTGAGGCTCAGGCCGTCGAGGGCGGGTTGCGAGGCGCCGGGGTAGGTCATCCGAACGTCGGCCATGACGATGTCTCCTCGTGCGGGGCCTTGCAGTTCGCGGCTGCCGGTGTCGGCTTCCTTGGGCGCGTCCATCAGCTCGAAGCAGCCCTTGGCGATGACGCTGGCCCGAGTCAGCGGCGCTGCCAGATCGGACAGGTGGCGCAGCCGTGAAGTGAGCAGCAGCAGCGCGGTGACGAACTCGGCGAAGGCCTGGACGCCGGTGCCCTCGGCGCGCGCCTGCCACAGCGTCACGCAGATGATGCAGGACAGGCCGATGGCCGCGACCAGCTGCGACAGCGGCTGCGCCAGGGCGCCGGCGGTGGCCGTCTTCAGGTTGTTGCGGCGCACTTCGTGGGCGACATCGGCGAAGCGCTGTCGTTCATGGGCCTCCGCGCCGAACTGGCGCACCACGCGCCAGGCACGCGCGAGGTCGTCCACCTTGTTGACCAGCAGCAGCTGGGCGTCATAGCTGCGCGAGGCCATCAGCCGCATGCGCTGGTTGACCTTCTTCATGATCAGCGCCATCAGCGGCGTGACGACGAGACTGAGCAGCGTCAGCTGCCAGTTCAGGTAGAACAGATAGCCGAGCATCGCCACCGCGGGCAGGCCGTCGCGCAGCACGCTCATGCCGACATCGCCAACGAGTTGCAGGATCTGCTGCGGGTCGTTGACGACCTTGCTGACGGCCGTGCCGGGCTGCATGCGCGTGTAGATCTGCGCGTCCAATCGCAGCAGCGCGTTGACGAGGGCGGCGCGAAAGTCCATCACGCTGCGCGTGACCGTCCAGTTGAAGAGGTATTGGCCGGCGAAGCCGAACAGGCCGCGCATCAGGTACAGGCCGATCAGCACGACCGGAATCATCCAGAGCGGAAAGGCGTCCTTGGCAAAGCCCTCGCCGAAGGCATAGCCGATCAGCTTGGGGATCATCGGCTCGGTGGCTGCGGCGCCGACATAGGCCAGCACCGTGAGCAAGGCACCCCAACGGTGTGGATAGACGAACTGGCCGAGACGGCGGGCCACGGAGGCGTTGGAGTCGGGAGACATGGAGCGGCATTGTCTCCCGGGGCAAGTGGGCCGCCGGCACCTGACGATCCGCTCATTACACTGCGCCGCCATGCCGAACGACACCTCGATGAGAGCCCGTCCCAAGGTCGTTCACTTCGTGACCGGCGGCTTCTCGGGCGCCACCCAGGTGGCCGTCGATCTCTGCCTTGCCGCGCTGCGCGGCGGGCCGTTCGAGCCAGTGCTCGTGCTGCGCACCAAGCGCCATACGCCGATGGCCCGCATTGAGGCGCTGCGCGCGCAGGGACTGTCCGTCCATCTGGTGTCGAGCTGGTGGTGGCATGCGCTGACGGTCTCGTCGCTGGACGGCCTGCTGCGCGAGCTGCGGCCGGTGGCGCTGCTGGCGCACGGCTTTCCCGAGCACCTGATCGGCCGCGCCGCCGGTCTGCGCGCGGGCGTGCCGGTGCTGGTGCAGGTGGAGCACAACTCCCGCGAGCGCTACTCGCCGTTGAGCCTGTGGCAGAGCCGCCGTCTGGCCGAGAAGAGCGCAGCGCTGGTGGGTGTCAGCGAAGGCGTTCGGCAGAGCCTGCTGGCCCAGGGCCTGCCCGCTGGCAAGACCATCGCGATCCCGAACGGCATCAACCTGTCGCGCTTCCCGGCGCCGAGCGGCCAGCGTGAGCCGGGCCTCGTCATGTCGGCCCGCTTCGCGCGGCAGAAGGATCACGCTACCTTGCTGCACGCGCTGGCGTTGCTGGCGGCTGAAGGCTTGAAGCCGCGCCTGCAGCTGGCCGGCCTCGGGCCGCTGAAGGCGCGCATGCAGGCGCTGGCGGCGCGTCTGGGCGTTGCCGGCCAGGTGGACTTTCTGGGCCAGCATGGCGACGTTCCCGGCCTGCTGCGGTCGCAGGCCATCTTCGTGCTTGCCACCCACTTCGAAGGCATGCCGCTGGCGCTGGTCGAGGCGATGGCCGCCGGCTGCGCCTGCATCGCGTCGGATGTTGTCGGGGTGCGCGGTGTGCTTGAGCAGGGTGTGACCGGCCTGCTCGTTCCCGAGGGCGACGCGCCGGCTCTTGCCGCGGCCATGGCTCGCCTGCTGCGTGAGCCCGTGCTCGTGGCCCGCCTGGGCGCTGCGGCGCGTGAGCGCGCCTTCGCCGAGCATGGCCTGGCGCTGATGCAGCAGCGCTATGAGGCGCTGCTCACGGGCGCCGTCCAGGCTTCAACGACTTCGACCTGAGTCGCGCATCACGCGCTCTGCAACCACTGCAGGCCGCGCAGCCAGCGTGCGCGCCTGAAGTAGGCAGAGAGCAATGCCCTGCGGGACAGTGGCGATGACCGCTCGAAGCGCTCGGCATCTGTCGCCAGGCCGGCCAACGCCTTGCCGCCGAGTTGGTGCCTGCGGCGCCTGGCGCGCAGCAGGGTGCGGGCGCAGAAATGGGCGATCTCGAAGCGCGTGTCTGCCCGCAGCGGCGGCAGCTCGGCGGCCAGGCCGTCCAGCGCCCAGGTCCAGTCGTCCAGTCGCCGGACGTCGAGTTCCGCCAGCAGACTGCCGCCGCGCTGGCGGTAGGCGATCCAGACCTCGGCGACATGCAGATGCCTCGGCGTGTGCAGGACGAGGCGCGGATACACGTGCATGTCCTCGAACACCCGCCCTTTCGGAAAGCGCAACGTGGCCGGCCAGCAGGCGCGGCGCACGATCTTGCTCCAGGGATGAAACTGGCCGTGCACGAAGAGACCGCGAAGGCGCAGGTCGACATCGTCCATCACCACGCCGGACGGCCCCTCAAAGCTGGCGATGTGGCGGTGGCGGGGCTTGACCGAGTCGGTCGACGCGCCATCGTCGAAGACGCGGAAGTCGCAGGTCACCAGGTCCGGCCGGTGATCGGCCAGCAAGGCCTTGAGGCGCGGAATGACACCGGGTTCGACGAGGTCGTCCGGGTCGATGAACCAGAGGTAGTCGCCGCGAGCCGCGTCCAGCAGCCGATTGCGCGCCGCGCTGACGCCCAGGTTGCTTGGCTGGCGCAGCACGCGGGCCTGCGGAAGCAATCGTTCGACCAGGTCGGCGGAGCCGTCCGGCGAGGCGTCGTCGACGAACACCAGCTCGACGCCTTCATCGATCTGGCCGCGCAACGAGGCGATGCACGCTGGCAGCCAGGCCTCGACCCGGTACATCGGCAACAGCAGACTGAGCCAGGGCTCAGCGGCCGTGGTCATCAGGCTTGCCCAGCAGTTCGATGAGGGCGCTGCCCGCCCTCGTCAAGCTGCGCAGCGGTGACCGCGCCGTCGTCGAGCGGAACTGGCTGAAGCGCCGCTGGCTGGCGGGCAGCCGCGTGGGCGAATGCGTCAGGGCGAGGCGGGCGTAGAGGTGGCGCTTGCGCCAGCCCACGGCAGCCAGCCAGGCGTAGGGGCCGTCCTCGGCGCGCAGCAGCGCCAGGCGATGGGCTTCGGGTTCGCGGTCGAGCAGCTCGGCGGCAGCGACGTGCATCAGCAGGTAGCGCTGGAAGTCCTCCGTGAGGCCCTGCACGACGGCTGCATGTCGGCCCTCGGCGCGCAGGCGCTGCAGCAAGGGCTCGGCGCCTTCGGCCAGGGCACGGTCGAAGGCCGCTGCCAGCGCGGTGACGAAGCCGCCGCCGGGCACCGAGGCCATGAACCAGTTCTCGACCATGGGCAGCTCAGGCCGCGTCGTGTAGCGGTCGATGTAGAAGCCGACGTACTCGGCCTGGCGTCGGGCGCGCAGGTCGTGCAGCCATCCAAGGTCCCGGCTCAGCAGGGTGGACGCATCCATCCACACGCCGCCGTGGCGGGCCAGCAGTTGCACGCGCAGCCAGTCGGCCTGGCGGTAGGCGGGCAGCTCGTCGAAGTCCGCGCGCAAAGCCGGCAGCCATTGGGCGGCGCTGCTGCGGTCCAGCAGCCGCACCTCATGGTTGGGTGCGAAGCGGCCCCAGTTGGCGATGCAGGCCTGGATGAAGGCGGACGGCGGGGCCGCCTGCCAGTAGGTCCAGATCACCTTGGGAATCTCGGCCGTGCAGGCGGGGGCGCTGTCGCCGACGAAGACGACGCGGGTCTGCACCGGCGCATGGGCACGCGCCACGGTGGCGAATTCGCGCAGCAGCAGGCCGGCGACGAGGACGAACAGCGCCAGGAAGATGAAAGGCACGAGGCTCATGCGCCTGTCACTCCCGCCAGTGGTCCGCGATCCAGGGCGCGGGCCGCGCATGCCGCCAGTTGCCGTTGCTGCGGCCGGCCAGCGCATCGGGCGGGTTCATGACGCCGTGGAAGATCAGGATGCGCGCGCCGTCGGGGATGAAGGGGTCGCGCCAGTAGCTGGTCGGCCAGGCGGGAATGCAGTGGTATTTGTAGCTGGCGCACCAGGCGTCGTTCCAGTACTTGAGCTTGCCCTGACGGTGCAACACGGCTGACAGAAAGGCCTGCTCGTTGCGGTAGTCGGCCTTGGCCCTGGCCTGGTCGGCGACGAACTCGGCGAGCACGTCCTGGTGTGCCCCGAGCTCCCAACGGTAGACGGACGAGTTGCCGGTGATGCGCCAGGGCCGCTTCCAGTCATGGATGACGAGGAAGTCGCCCGGCACCTCGAAGAAGGGCGTGATGTCGTCGACGATGACGACGTCCAGATCGAGGAAGAGGGCGGTGCCGCTCAGGCCGTAGTCGTTGACCAGCACCGGGCTGAAGGTCGTCAGCTTCTTCCAGCCGCGTTCCGGCTCGCCGTTGGGGAGCGTCAGTTCGGGGATGGGGAAGCACTTCACTTCGCTGCGGATGCCTTCCGTGCGGTCGGTCAGGCACACGAATGTGAAGTCCCCCTTCAGATGGCGCCGGACCATCGCATACAAGCGGTTGACGTACTCGGGGCCGTACTTGGTGCCCCACTTCATGCAGACGATGGTTCTCACAGCTCTTCCACGTGACGGGGCGGGTAGGTATCCCAGCCCAGGCAGCCGGGGCACTGCCAGAAGTAGTGTGCAGCCTCGAAGCCGCAGGCGGCGCAGCGGTAGCGCAGCAGCGGTTTGACGGCCTTTTCCAGCGCCTGCACCATGGGGCCGGCTTCGTCAGCGGGCAGTGCAGCGGCGTTGAGCTTGAGCAGGTCGGTCGCCGCGGACAGCGCCGGTTGCTCCCGCAGGTGCGCGGCCAGTCGCTCGCGTTGCGGCGCGGGCTGCAACTGGCTCAGCGCTCGCAGCAGATGCATGCTGGGCGCGCGCTGGTATTGCTCGGTCAGCAGCGCGATGGCGCGTTCGGGCTGGCCCAGCGCCTTGGCCGCAGCGGCGCAATCGCCGGCCACAAGGTTGAAGGCCGGCGGGTTGACGGACAGCAGCTTGGTGAACGCGGCGAGTGCCGCTTCGGGCTGGCCGGCCTTCAACAGCAGCTGGCCCTGAAGGACGTAGGCGCGGGCGGCCTCGGGCTCGCGACGTTGGGCCTGGGCGAGGAGATCCTGCGTCAGGTCTGCATGGCCCTGGGACTGCGCCACGAGGGCCTGTTCGCACAGGTAGTGGGCGATGCGGCCCGAGAAGGAGCCGGTGCCGGCGGCTTCCAGTTCTGCGGCAACCTCCGCGGCCTTGGGCCAGTCGCGTGAGCGCTCATACAGCGACAGCAGTGCCAGGCGCGCTTCGCGTTCGAAGGCAGTGCCGCGCAGCTCCGCGTAGGCAGCCTCGGCACGGTCGAACAGGCCGGCCTTGAAGAAGTCCTGGGCGAGCTCATGCTGCGCCCGGTCGCGGTCGGTCTTGGGCAGATCGCCGCGGCGCAACAGATGCTCGTGCACGCGCACGGCGCGTTCGGTCTCGCCACGGCGGCGGAACAGGCTGCCCAGCGCGAAGTGCAGCTCGGAGGTGTCGGGGTCGTTCTGGACGGCCTCGATGAAGGCGTCGATGGCCTTGTCCTGCTGTTCGTTCAGCAGCAGGTTCAGTCCCTTGAAGTAGGCCTTGGGCGATTCGCGCTCTTCGAGCTTCCACTGCCGAGAGTCGAGTTTGGAGGCCAGCCAGCCGAGGACGAAGACGACAGGCAGGACGAAGAGCAGCCAGCGCGGATCAAACTCCATCTTGGTGGGCAGCGAAGGGGGCAGACAGAGACGGAGGCGCGTCGTGCGGCGCCACGGGAGCGGTGGACGCAGGCTCGATGCGCTGCGCCGCGCGGCGGTGGCGCCACCAGGCGGGCACCATGGCCAGCACGCCGAAGGCAGCACCCAGCCCGAAGGCCAGCAGCACGATGATCACCTGGGGTGCACGCCATTCATGGCCGAAGAACCAGCGCACGACGGCTTCGTGGCTGTTGTTCAGCGCGAACGCGAACAGCGTGAAGAAGAGCAGGGCTCGCAGGAGCCA
Organism: Rubrivivax sp.; assembly: GCA_004211235.1. Next base: position 1,688 of record SEEY01000140.1, on the reverse strand, counting down.
GACGAGGGTGCGCATTGCCCCGGATTCTGACTCAGGCGGCGTTTTGTTTTCCGGGCCGAGCGTTGGGCCGCTCCCAAGCCGGCCCGTTATGGCGATGTGCTTGCCGGTCAATCCGGCGAGCATCGCCGTCCCCTCGGGGGCTGAGGCCGGACACGGGGCGTCCAGCGGACGGCATGTGCCTGGCGAAGGGCTGAGGCTCCTGCCGAAGCGCGGCCTGCAAGGCAGGCCAAGGTACGCCTTGGACGAGGGGCGTCATCTCAGGCGTCGGTGACTGGCAGATGCTCGTCAACCGCTTCGCGCAGCGCCTTGCCGGGCTTGAAATGAGGTGCCAGCTTCTCGGGAATCATGACCTGCTCGCCGCTGCGCGGATTGCGACCGACGCGGGGAGGGCGGCGGCTGATGGAGAAGCTGCCGAAACCGCGAATCTCGATGCGGTGGCCGCGTGCCAGGGCGTCGCTCATGGCGTCGAGGATGGTCTTCACCGCGAACTCGGTGTCCCGCTGGGTCAATTGGCCAAATCGTTCGGCGAGCACGGCGACGAGGTCGGAGCGGGTCATGGCAATGATTTGCTGGGAGCAGAAATTGAAACAGGCCCGCTGGCGAGGCCGGCGAGCCTGTGGGGAGCATACCCGGCCTCCACAGAGGCCGGGCAGTTCAAGCAGGGCTTAGTTGCCCTGGTTGTCCAGCTTGGCGCGCAGCAGGGCGCCCAGGCTGGTGGTGCCGGCGTTTTCACGCTCGCTCGACTGGCTCAGGCGCTGCATGGCTTCCTGGTTGTCGGCGTTGTCCTTGGCCTTGATGGACAGCTGGATGTTGCGGGTCTTGCGGTCTACGTTGACGATGACGGCAGTGACTTCGTCGCCTTCCTTCAGCACGTTGCGGGCGTCTTCCACGCGATCGCGGGAGATTTCCGAAGCGCGCAGATAGGCCATCACGCCGTCAGCCAGCTCGATCTCGGCGCCGCGCGGGTCGACGGTCTTGACCTTGCCGGTCACCGAGGCGCCACGGTCATTGATCGTGGTGAAGGCGGTGAACGGGTCGCTGTCCAGTTGCTTGATGCCCAACGAGATGCGCTCGCGCTCGACGTCCACAGCCAGCACGACGGCTTCGACTTCCTGGCCCTTCTTGAAGTTGCGCACGGCGGTTTCGCCGGTCTCGTCCCAGGACAGGTCGGACAGGTGCACCAGGCCGTCGATGCCTTGTGCCAGGCCGACGAACACGCCGAAGTCGGTGATCGACTTGACCGGGCCCTTGACCTTGTCGCCGCGCTTGACGTTCTCGGCGAACTCTTCCCACGGGTTGGCCTTGCACTGCTTCATGCCCAGGCTGATGCGGCGCTTGTCTTCGTCGATTTCCAGGACCATGACTTCGACTTCGTCACCCAGCGAGACCAGCTTGCTGGGGGCGACGTTCTTGTTGGTCCAGTCCATCTCAGACACGTGCACCAGGCCTTCGATGCCCGGTTCGATCTCGACGAACGCGCCGTAGTCGGCGATGTTCGTGACCTTGCCGAACAGGCGCGTGCCGGTCGGGTAGCGGCGGGCCACGCCGAACCACGGGTCGTCGCCCAGTTGCTTGATGCCCAGCGAGACGCGGTTCTTCTCGGCGTCGAACTTCAGGACCTTGGCGGTCAGTTCCTGGCCGACCTGGACCACTTCGCTCGGGTGACGCACGCGACGCCATGCCATGTC
>SEEY01000139.1 GCA_004211235.1 Rubrivivax sp. | reverse complement strand
AGCTCAGACCGCTGGCAGATCCCTGTCGGCGCCATGCTGCCGCTGAAGGGCGAGCGCCTGTGCTTTGCCGGGCGCGACTACCTTTGCGCCAGCGCGGCCGCCAGCGGCTATGAAGGCTATATGGGTCCGCCAGGCTGGCAGGCCTGCGTGCTGACGCCGGTGGAATGGGCCTTCGACGCTGCCGAAGCGCACGGCTCCGGTGACGAGCTTCGCCGCCTCGGCGCGACGCTGGACACGAGCCAGCTCTTCGATGCGGAGCTGCAGGGCATTCCGCTGGAAGCCCGCCGCATCCAGCGCAATCTGTCGCGCACGCTGTGGAACGGCAAGCTGCGCAGCCACGCGCGGGCCGCCGGCGGTCTCGCCGAGGGCGGCGCGGGTTTTGCGACGACGCTGCTCAACGAGGTGCAACGCACCGGCGGACAACTGCGCGAGGTCTTCGAGCAGGCCATCGCGCAACTGCAGAACCACGCGCTGGAGGCGGTCTTCGACGCGGCGTTGTTCCAGGCGCGGCTGGCCATCGACATCATGGACCGCAACCTCTACGAACGCGCCAACGACTGCCGCTGGTGGGCGCTGGACGTGCGCCTGCAGCGCGCGCTTGCCGCTCAGGGCACCGTGCAGGCGCAGGCCGCGGCCGTCGAGGCCCAGCGGGTGCTGCAGCACATCAACGGGCTGTACACCGTCTACTCGCTGCTGCTCGTGTTCGACCCCCAAGGCCGCGTCGTCGCCGTGTCCGACCCGGCGCAGGCCGATCATGTCGGCAAGCAGTTGGACGCGGGCTGGGTCAGCGCTGCGCTGGCACTGCGCGACCCGGAGCGCTACGTCGTCTCCCGCCACGAGCCGAGCCCGTTGTATGCGGCAGCGGAGCCGACCTGCATCTATGCCACGTCGCTTCAACACGAAGGCCAGGTTGTCGGCGGCATCGCCATCGTCTTCGACGGCGCCCCCCAGTTCGCCGCCATGCTGAAGGACGCGCTCCCCGCCGCAGCGGGCGAGGCGGCGGCGGGCTTGTTCGTCGGGCGCGATGGCCGTGTGGTCGCCAGCTCCGACCCGCGCTGGCCCGCCGGCACTGCCGCACCGCTGCCAGCGGCCTCGCTGGCCACGCTGGCCGCGGGCCAGTCGCTGCGCACCGAGCTGGAAGTCGACGGCATGGTGTACGCGGCCGGCATCGCGATGTCGCAGGGCTACCGGGAATACCGCCAGGGCGAGCCGGCGTCGTCCGCAGACGTGGCTGCCGTGTTGCTGCTGCCGCTGGGCCCGCGCCTGGCCGCGCAGGACGCCACTGTCGACACCGGCTTCGTACCGCCGCCGGCGCAGGCCGCCGCCGCCGAGATGCTGGACATCGCCGCCTTCAGCGTCGCCGGCCAGTGGCTCGGCCTGCCCGCGGCACAGCTTGTCGAGGCCGTCGAGCAGCCGCGTCTCACGGCGCTGCCCAACGCGCCACGCGCCCTCGTCGGCATGCTGCAGCACGAGGGCCGCATGCTGCCAGTGCTCGACCTCAACCTCGCGCTCTACAACCACGCTGGTGACACGCCTGATGGCCCGATCATCATCTGCCGCAACGACAGCGGCCAGGGTCTCGCCGTGCGCGTCGACGAGCTCGGTCCCGTGTTCAGCATTGCCGCCGCCCAGGCGCTCCCCAGCCCGGGCATGCGGGCGCGGCTGGTGCGGGGTGCGGAGTCGTCCAGCCAGCGCATGCTGACGCTGCTGCCGCCGGAAGACCTGTGGGCCCACATCGGCGTCGCCCCACCCGGCCAGGCCGCGCTCGCTGCGCTGCCGCCACCCTGAATCCAGCGCGACGGCCTCCTATCATGGCGGCCATGCTCAGCCCTCCCCTGCTCAGGTTGCGGCCACCCGGTGCCACGGCTGACGAAGAAGTGGCCGTCGAGGCGCCCGTGGCGCTGACGGTCAACGGCATCTCGCAGGCCGTCATGCTGGCCACGCCGGCCGACCTGGAAGACTTCGCGCTGGGTTTCGGCCTGGCCGAGGGCTGGTTCACGTCGCCGCAGGAGCTGCTCGATGTCGAGATCGACGCCACGGCGTCGGGAATCACGCTGGCGCTGACCGTGACCGCCACCTGTGAGCAGCGCCTGAAGGCCCGCCGCCGCACGCTCGCCGGGCGGACCGGCTGCGGCCTCTGCGGCGTCGAGAGCCTGGCCCAGTTCGGCGCGCTGCAGCCGGCCGTCGTCGCGGCGCCCCCACTGCAGGCGGGTGCGCTGGACCGCGCACTGATCGCCCTGCCCAGGGCACAACCGTTGAACGCGCGCTGTGGCGGTCTGCATGCGGCGGCCTGGTGCCGGCCAGACGGCACGCTGCTGATGGCGCGCGAGGACATCGGCCGGCATAACGCCCTGGACAAGCTGACCGGCGCCCTCGCCCGCGCCGATGCCGACCGGCGCGACGGCTTCGTGCTGATGTCCAGCCGGGCAAGCTTCGAGCTGGTGCAGAAGACGGCGATGGCGGGTGTCGGCCTGCTGGCCTGCATGTCGGCACCCAGCAGCCTGGCCATCGAGACGGCACGCTCGTTGCAACTGCAGCTGTGGGCCTTCGTGCGCGAGGGCCGCGCGACGCGCTACGCCTGAGGTTGCACCGCAACCACCGCGGAGTCTGGTGGCAATGCCCCGCAGTTTCGGCAAAAGAAAAGCCCGTCACGAGGACGGGCTTTCAATTTGTCTGGAGGAGACGGAGGGATTCGAACCCTCGATTCGCGTTTTAGCGCAAATACTCCCTTAGCAGGGGAGCACCTTCGGCCACTCGGTCACGTCTCCAGCACAGCCCCGAATTCTATATCACCCGGAGCCACTGTCTGCCAGAAATCAGGCTGCGGCGTCCTGATCCAGGTCGAATGCCTTGTGCAGCGCACGCACGGCCAGCTCCATGTACTTCTCGTCGATGACGACGCTGGTCTTGATCTCGCTGGTGGAGATCATCTGGATGTTGATGCCCTCTTCGCTCAGCGCGCGGAACATCTTGCTGGCCACGCCGACATGCGAGCGCATGCCGATGCCGACGATGGAGACCTTGCAGATCTTCGGGTCGCCGACGACCTTGGTGGCGTTGGTGGCCGGGCCGACGGTGTTCTGCAGCAACTCCATCGTGCGCGCGTAGTCGTTGCGATGCACCGTGAACGAGAAGTCGGTCTTGCCGTCGTGCGAGACGTTCTGGATGATGACGTCGATGTCGATGTTGGCCTCGGCCACCGGGCCCAGGATCTGGAAGGCGATGCCGGGCTTGTCGGGCACGCCGAGCAGCGTCACCTTGGCCTCGTCACGGTTGAAGGCAATGCCCGAAACGACGGCTTGTTCCATGTTTTCGTCCTCTTGTTCGAAAGTGATCAGCGTGCCGGAGGCGGCCTCTTCGGTGATGTCGATGTCCCAGGGCGTGAAGCTCGACAGCACGCGCAGCGGCACCTTGTACTTGCCGGCGAACTCCACCGAACGGATCTGCAGGATCTTGGAGCCGAGGGACGCCATCTCCAGCATTTCCTCGAAGGTGATGGTGCTGAGGCGCCGCGCCTCGGGCACGACGCGCGGGTCGGTGGTGTAGACACCGTCCACATCCGTGTAGATCAGGCATTCGGCAGCCTTCATTGCCGCAGCGATCGCCACGGCGGACGTGTCGGAACCGCCACGGCCCAGCGTCGTGACGTGGCCTTCGGGGTCGATGCCCTGGAAGCCGGTGATGACCACCACCTTGCCGGCGGCCAGGTCGGCACGCACGCGCTTGTCGTCGATGCTCTCGATGCGGGCCTTGGTGAAGGACGAATCGGTCGCGACGGGCACCTGCCAGCCGGCATAGCTGACCGCCTCCAGCCCTTCGGCCTGCAGCGCGATGGCCAGCAGGCCGACGGAGACCTGCTCACCCGTGGCGGCAATCGCGTCCAGTTCCCGCGCCAGCGCCGGCGTGTGCTTGCCAGGAGACAGCTCCTTGGCCAGGCCGAGCAGGCGGTTGGTCTCGCCGCTCATCGCCGACGGCACGACCACCATCTGATGGCCGGCGCGCGCCCATTTGGCGACGCGCTTGGCGACGTTGCGGATGCGCTCGGTGGACCCCATCGAGGTGCCGCCGTACTTGTGGACGATCAGAGCCATGTGTTTGAGCGAAGGCTGAAGGGAGCTGCCGGGACGGCTGGCTCGCAAACCATCGATTTTATGCGGCCGAATCGGCCGGGCCTTCGCGCTGAGGCAAGTCGGAGTCGTCCAGCCAGCTGACGGCCAGCCGCGGCTCATCTTGGTTGGCGAAGGCACGGGCGTCGGTGCCGAGACGGGCGACAGCGATCAACCGCCCTTCAGCGTCGAATAACAGAGGCCCGTCGCGTCGCCATGGCGGCAGGCCGGCTTCCTGGCAGGCCTTCTTGAGACTGCGCGGTGCCGAAGCCGGCGCGCGCTGGAACTGCTCCGCGCCAAGGCGGGCCCGCTGCGTCAGCCGCGTCAGGCGTGCGACGTCGATGCCGTGCGAAGCGGTCTCGACGAGCCAGGCGCCGCGCCAATCCGGCTGGGGATGCAGGCCGGGGCGGCTCAGGTCCAGGGTCGAAGGCAGCGGCTGGGGCCCGGCTGCTGCCGCCCAGTAGAGGCCGTCGCGGTAGGCATGCAGCACGCCGCCCGGCGCCGGCCAGCACAGCGTGGCGCCGGGCTGCCACTGCGTCAGCAGGCGCTCGACGAGGCTGGCCGGCGCAGTCGTGTGGAGCGCCAGCCAGGCGCGCAGCGCGTTGCTGGCGCGGGCCGGCGACAGCGCGGCCAACATCGCCAGGTCCAGTCGCCCCGGCGTGGCCATGCGGATCAGATCCTGCTCAGCCACCTCGGCCGCCAGCTCGTGCGCCTGCTGCGCCCAGCGCGCCGCCTGCGCAAGACCCGCCTCGGCCGCAGGGAAGGCCGGCCACACCGTCTGCCGCAGACGGTTGCGTGCAAAGCGGGCGTCGCCGTTGCTCGGGTCGTCAATCCAACGCAGGCCGTGCTGCGCCGCATAGGCCTGGATCAGCTCGCGGGGTTGCGCCAGCCAGGGCCGCGCCCAGCAAAGACCGTCACGCCATTGCGTCCGAGGCATGCCGGCCAGCCCCGCCGTGCCCGCGCCGCGCATCGCCTGCAGCAGAAAGGTCTCGGCCTGATCGCGGCGGTGATGCGCCAGCAGCAGCAGGTCGGCACCGGCCGCGACGGCCATGTCGTGCAACGCACGGTGCCGCCCTTCGCGGGCCCACGCTTCGATGCTGTCGCCGCGTTCCGGCGCGCCGCTCAGACGCGCACAGGCAAACCCGGCGCCGAACTCACGGGCCACCTCTTCGCAATGCGTCGCCCAGGCATCGGCCTGCGGCTGCAGTCCATGGTGGACGTGGAGGGCAAGCACGCGCGCACCCGAGCGGGTGGCAACGTGCAGCAGCGCGGTGGAGTCGAGGCCGCCACTGAAGGCGACCGCGACGGGTGGGCTCTCAGCGATTCTTGGTGTCGCTGAAGCGGCCATAGGCCTGGAGGCGCTCGTAGCGGCGGTCCAGCAGCTCGCGGGTCTTGAGGTCGCTGACCTGGCGCAGCGCGTCGCTCAGCGCGCGCTTGAGGTTGGATGCCATCTGCTTGGCATCGCGATGCGCACCGCCGACCGGCTCGCTGACGATCTTGTCGATCAGGCCCATGGCCTTCAGGCGATGGGCCGTGATGCCCAGCGCATCGGCAGCATCCGACGCGCGTTCGCTGCTCTTCCACAGGATGGATGCGCAGCCTTCCGGCGAGATGACGGAATAAGCGGCGAACTGCAGCATCAGCACCTGGTCCGCCACGCCGATGGCCAAGGCGCCACCCGAGCCGCCTTCGCCGATGACGGTGGCGATGATCGGCACTTCCAGCTGCGCCATCTCGAAGATGTTGCGGCCGATGGCCTCGCTCTGGCTGCGCTCCTCGGCACCGATGCCCGGATAGGCGCCCATGGTGTCGATGAAGGTGAAGACCGGCAGGCCGAACTTCTCGGCGAGCTTCAGCAGGCGCAGCGACTTGCGGTAACCCTCGGGGCGCGGCATGCCGAAGTTGCGCAGCGCGCGCTCCTTGGCATCGGCGCCGCGCTGGTGGCCGATGACCATGCAGGCCTGGCCGTTGAAACGCGCGAGACCGCCCACGATGGCTGCGTCGTCGGCAAAGTGGCGGTCACCGTGGAGTTCCTGGAAGTCGGTGAAGACCTCGGCGCAGTAGTCCAGCGTCTGCGGGCGCTGCGGGTGTCGGGCGATCTGGTAGACCTGCCACGGCGCCACGCTGGCGTAGACCTCTTTGGTCAGCTGCAGGCTCTTCTTGGAGAGGCGGTCGATCTCTTCAGAGATGTCGACAGCCGACTCGCTCTGAACGTAGCGCAGCTCTTCGATCTTGGTCTCGAGTTCCGCGATGGGTTGCTCGAATTCGAGGAAGTGTTTTTTGCTCATCAGGTGTCCACCGACAGGGGATCCAGGCTGCGCCAAATGTACCAAACGGCGACAGAACGGTAGGGGGCCCAGGCGTCGCCCACCTCGCGCGCCTCGGCGCGGGAGACGGGCTCGCCCGAAAAATAGTTGAGGCTGATGCCCTTGAGCAGGCCGACATCGTCCAGCGGCATGACGTTGGGGCGCATCAGGTGGAAGATCAGGAACATCTCCGCCGTCCAGCGCCCAATGCCTCGGATGGCGACGAGCTCCTCGATGATGGCCTCGTCGTCCATCTGGGCCCATTGGCGCACGTGGACGCTGCCGGCGTTGAAATGCTCGGCCAGGTCGCGCAGGTAGTCGACCTTGCGCGCCGACAGGCCGGCCGCCCGCTGCGATTCGACGTCCAGACCCAGCACGGCGGCAGGCTGCAGCTTCGGAGCCAGCGCGAGCCAGCGGTTCCAGACCGACTGCGCGGCCTTCACCGAAATCTGCTGGCCGATGATGGAGCGGGCCAGCGTGGCGAAGGCGTCGCCATGGCTTTGCAGGCGTGCCTCGCCGAACTGCGGGATGAGCTTCTTCATGACCCGGTCGCGCTTGGCCAGGTGCTTGCAGGCCTCGTCCCAGTAGGACGGGATCACGTCGGCGGGAGACATCAGCTCTTCACCCAGGTCGTGCCGTCGGCACCGTCCTTCAGCGTGATGCCCTTGGCCGACAACTCGGCGCGGATGGCGTCGGCGCCGGCAAAGTCGCGCGCCGCCTTGGCCGCGCCACGCGCGGCGATGCGCTCGTCGATCCAGGTCGCATCGCCGTCGCCGCCCTGCAGATAGGCCCGCGGTTCCTGCTGCAGCACGCCGAGCACACCGGCCAGTGCCTTCAGCAGACCGGCGCGCTGGGGCGAGCGGTCGCGGTTGACCTCGTTAACGAGATCGAACAGCACCGCGATGGCACCGGGCGTGCCGAAGTCTTCGTCCATCGCCGTCTTGAAGGCCGCAGCGCTGGGCTCGGTCCAGTCGATGGTGACGTCAGCGGGCGGCACGGCATCCAGCGCCGTGTAGAGCCGCGTCAGCGCAGCGCGGGCGTCTTCCAGATGCGTGTCGCTGAAGTTGAACGGCCGGCGGTAGTGCGTGCGCAGCATGAAGAAGCGCAGCGTCTCACCATCGAACTTCTGCAGCACGTCGCGGATGGTGAAGAAGTTGCCCAGGCTCTTGGACATCTTCTCGCCGTCGACGTTCAGGAAGCCGTTGTGCAGCCAGTACTTCGCGAAGCCGTAGCCCGCGCCCTCGCTCTGCGCGATCTCGTTCTCGTGGTGAGGGAACTGCAGGTCGGTGCCGCCGCCGTGGATGTCGAAGCTCTCGCCGAGCAGCGCGCAGCTCATCGCCGAGCACTCGATGTGCCAACCCGGGCGACCTTCGCCGAAGGGCGCGGCCCACTTGGCATCGGCGGGCTCCTCGGCCTTGGCGGCCTTCCACAGCACGAAGTCGAGCGGGTCCAGTTTGCCGTCGTCGACCGCCACGCGTTCGCCGGCGCGCAGGTCGTCCAGATCCTTGCCGCTGAGCTTGCCGTAGCCGTTGAACTTGCGCACCGCGTAGTTCACGTCGCCGCCTTCGGCACGGTAGGCCAGGCCACGTTCTTCGAGGCGCTCGATGAGGGTCAGCATCTGCGGCACGTACTCGGTCGCGCGCGGCTCATGGTCCGGGCGCAGCAGACCCACGGCCGCGAAGTCCTCGTGCATCGCAGCCGTCATCTCCTCGGTCAACTGGCGGATCGTGATGCCGCGCTCCACGGCCCGCTTGATGATCTTGTCGTCGATGTCCGTCACGTTGCGCACATAGGTCACGCCGTAGCCGCTGGCGCGCAGCCAACGGTAGATGACGTCGAACGCCATGTTCATGCGCAAGTGGCCCATGTGGCACAGGTCGTAGACCGTGATGCCGCACACATACATGCGCACCTGGCCTGGCACGAGCGGCTGGAAATCTTCGAGAGTGCGGCTGAGGGAGTTGTGGACGCGCAGGGACATGTGAAACGGAAACAGGGGGCAACTGAAGCCCGGAAGCCACCAACAAGAAGCCCCGCACAGGGGCCGGCCAGGCGGGGCTCATAGAATGATTTCAGTATACCGGCCACCCCCCGAGCCGCCCCCCGCTACAACCC
>SEEY01000840.1 GCA_004211235.1 Rubrivivax sp. | reverse complement strand
GCCGACTGGCCGGCGCAATGGCAGGCCATCCTGGCCGCCAGCAACCGTCCGCCGCCGATGACGCTGCGCGTGCACGCCCAACGCGGGACGGCCGCCGACTACGCCGAGCGCCTGGCCGCCCTCGGCATGGGCGCAAGGATTCTTGGTGCGCCGACGCCCCAGGCTCTGGTTCTCGACAAGCCCGCGCCCGTCTCGGCGCTGCCAGGCTTCGCCGAAGGCCAGGTCTCCGTGCAGGACGCCGCCGCCCAGCTCGCCGCGCCGCTGCTGATCGGCACCGGCTTGAAAGCCAACGCCCGGGTGCTGGACGCCTGCGCCGCTCCCGGCGGCAAGACGGCGCACCTGCTGGAGCTGCAGCCCGACCTGCAGCTCACCGCGCTCGACGCCGACGCCCAGCGCCTGACCCGCGTGCAGGACACCCTGAACCGCCTGCAGCAGAAGGCGACGCTGAAGGCCGCGGACGCCCGCCAGCCCGCCACCTGGTGGGACGGTCAGCTGTTCAACGCCATCCTGCTCGACGCCCCCTGCAGCGCCTCCGGCATCGTGCGCCGCCACCCGGACGTGCGCTGGCTGCGCCGGCCCGACGACATCACCGCGCTCGCCGGCATCCAGGCCGAACTGCTGGACGCGCTGTGGCCGCTGCTGGCGCCGGGCGGCCGGCTCGTCTACGCCACCTGTTCCGTCTTCCGCGCCGAGGGCCAGGCCCAGCTCGACGCGTTTTTGCAACGCCAGCCCGACGCGAAGTCCCATGACGTGCCCGGGTTCACGGGCCACCTGCTGCCCGTGGTCGAGAATGCCCCTCGACCCGGGCCGTCCCTGGACGGCTTCTTCTACGCCCTGATCACGAAACCCTGACTTGTTCGCCCGCATCGCCATCGTCGCCTTCCTCGCCGCGCTGCTTGCCCTGTTGCCGGGCGGCTTGCGGGCCGAGGGTGTCGAGCTGGCCCACCTGTCCACCCGGCGTGTCGATGACGGACTGGAGCTGAGCTTCTCCGCCCGCTTCGAACTGAGCCGCCCCGCCGAGGACGCGCTGCACAAGGGCGTGCCGCTGTACTTCGTCGCCGAGGCCAATGTGCTGCGCGGCCGCTGGTATTGGCGCGATGCCCGCATCGCCCGCAACGAGCGCACCTGGCGCCTGGCCTGGCAGCCGCTGACGCGCCAGTACCGCGTCTCCACCGGCGGCCTGCACCAGAGTTTCCCGACGCTGGACGAAGCCCTGAACGTGCTGCGCGGCCTGAGCGCCTGGCGGATCGCCGAGGCCAAGGACATCGACGACAGCTCGGGCTACTACCTCGAGTTCAGCTACAAGCTCGACGTCGCCCAGTTGCCGCGGCCGATGCAGATCGGCCTGCAGTCCGGCTTTGCGTTGAGCATCGAGCAGACGCGATCCTTCGCGCCCGACTTCTCCCTCCGATGACCAAGGCTTCACGCTGGGGCTGGGTCATCACGCTGGTGACCCTGACGGGCGTGGCCGGCGTGCTGGCCTTCGTGCTGACCGTGGGCACGACCTCCGAACGCGGCTTCTTCGAGCGCCACTACGACTGGCTCTACTGGGTCAACGTGGCCGTTGCCGCGGTGCTCACCCTGATCATCCTGACCGCTGCCGTCAGCCTGGTGGTGCGCGTGCGCCAGGGCCGCTTCGGCAGCCGGCTGCTGTTCAAGCTGGCGGGCATCTTCGCGCTGGTGGGCGTCGTGCCCGGCGTGATGATCTATGCCGTCTCCTACCAGTTCGTGAACCGCAGCATCGAGAACTGGTTCGATGTGCGCCTGGCCAGTGCGCTGGAGGCCGGCCTCAACCTTGGCCGCGGCACGCTGGACGCCATGGTGGC
>SEEY01000839.1 GCA_004211235.1 Rubrivivax sp. | reverse complement strand
TACAGCTTCAAATACGTCAACGGCCACCCCAAAAACCACTGCGTCGGCCTGCCGACGGTGATGGCCTTTGGCGTGCTCGCCGACGTGGCCACCGGCCTGCCGGTGCTGCTGTCTGAACTCACGCTGACGACGGCGTTGCGCACCGCAGCCACCTCCGTGATGGTCGCCCGCCGTCTTGCACGCCCGGACAGTCGCGTGATGGCCCTCATCGGCAACGGCGCCCAAAGCGAATTCCAGGCGCTGGCCTTCCACCACCTGCTCGGCATCCGTGAGCTGCGGCTCTACGACATCGACCCCACCGCCACGGCCAAGCTGATGCGCCACCTTGCCGGCACGCCGGGCCTGGCGCTGACCGCCTGCACATCGGTGGCCGACGCCGTGCGCGGCGCCGACATCGTGACCACCGTCACGGCGGACAAGACCAACGCCACCATCCTGACGCCCGACCTTGTCGAGCCCGGCATGCACATCAACGGCGTCGGCGGTGACTGCCCCGGCAAGACTGAGCTGCATCCGGGCGTGCTGGCGCAGGCGCGGGTTGTCGTGGAATACGAGCCGCAGTCCCGGGTGGAAGGGGACGTGCAGCAGATGCCGGCCGATTTCCCTGTCACGGAGTTCTGGCGCGTGCTGGCAGGCCAGGCGCCGGGCCGCCAATCGCCCGAACAGGTCACCGTGTTCGACTCCGTCGGTTTCGCACTTGAGGATTTCTCTGCGCTGCGCCTGTTGCGTGACCTGAGCCAGCAGCTCGGGCTGGGTGCGCCGCTCGACCTCATTCCTCCACTCGCAGATCCCAAGAACCTGTTCGCCGAACTCGGCCTGAGCGGCCAGCGGCAGGCTGCCTGAGGCACTGGCCCGCGGCTCTCCGTCGCAGACGGCGGTTCAAGTCCTACAGGGCCGGCGGCCGCCGCGGCGGAGCATTCCACTCAGCGCCACCTGGACGCTGCACACCGTGGAGACCCGCATGAAGCACGCCCTTGCCCTTGCCCTTCCCATGAGCGCCCTGATGCTCGCTGCCAGTGCTCACGCGCAGGCCGACGCCCCGGGCGCCTACCGCGCCAGCCCGTACAGCCTGCTGTCGCTCGGCCAGGCCAACCTCGATGTGGATTGCAGCGGCGTGCAGGCTTGCGACCGCGACGCCACCGGCGGCAAGGCGATGTTCGGCTACGGCTTCGGCAACGGCTTCGCGGTGGAAGGCGGCTACACGAACTTCGGCAAGTTCCGCGCGTCGGACGCCGGCATCGGCCTGCGCGCGCGGCCCGAAGCCCTGTCGCTCAGCGGCGCCTACACCGCCGACCTGTCGCCGCAATGGGCCCTCACCGGCCGCCTCGGCGTGGCCACGGTGCGCACCCGGCTGGATGCCGACCTCGGCACGCTGAGCGGCTCCGACAGTGAGCGCAGCACCCAGCCCATCGCCGGCGTGGCTGTCAGCTACGCGCTGACCCCCACCACCCGCGTGGAACTCGGCGTGGATGCGACGCGCACCGAATACCAGGGCGAGCGCAGCAACGTGCGCCTCGTATCCCTGGGCGCACGGTTCGCGTTCTGACGGTCAGCCACCGCCTGAAGCCACCGCGGCCCGCCGCCCGGTGGCCGCACCGCTTTCTACACTGGCGTTATGGACTACGCCTCATTGATCAAGGAAGTGGGCCGCGGCACCCGAGGCGCCCGCGACCTGACCCGCGAACAGGCCGAGCGCCTGTTCGGCGCCATGCTCGACGGCCAGGTGCCCGACATGGAACTCGGCGCCCTGCTCATTGCGATGCGGATCAAGGGGGAGAGCTCCGACGAGGTCGCCGGCTTTCTGGCCGCCATGCAGGCCCGCACCGCAAC
>SEEY01000138.1 GCA_004211235.1 Rubrivivax sp. | reverse complement strand
GTCACGTACCAGGCGGCCAGGGCCTGCGCATCGGCCGGGCCCAGGTCCTTGGCGATGCGCGGCATCTGGCCGCTCGGGTCGTTGTTGCGGCGGCCGTCGCGCCAGGCGCCCAGCGCGTCCTCCAGATAACCGGCCGGCTGGCCGGCGAGCGGCGGAATGCGGTCACCCAGACCGCCGCCGTCGCGGCCATGGCAGTTGGCGCAGGCCACCAGCTGGCGCGCCTCGTCGCCCTGCCAGGCCAGCTTCGCGGCCACGCCGCCGGTGGGGGCCGCAGCCTGCGCGCCGGGCGCGCCCTGGGCCGGGTCGAGCGACGCGAAATAGGCGGCCACGACGCGGCGCTGCTCCGGCTGCAAGGCCTTGGCGATGGGCGCCATCACCGGATGCTGGCGCGTGTCGTTGGCATAACTTTCCAGCTGCTCGCGCAGGTACGTGGACCCGAGGCCGGCCAAGCGGGGGAAACGGGCCGCGGCCTGGCCTTCACCGTGCGCACCGTGGCAGCTCACGCAGGCCGCCGCGGCGCCGCTGCCCTGCGCGGCGAGCTGGGCGCCGGCCTGGATGTCGGCGGCCGTGGCCTGCGGCTCGCTGGCCGGCGGCACCGGTACCGGGACCGACGCAGCCGATGCGCCGGCCTGGCTCGCGGCCGGCCCTGCGGCCGCCGGGGTCTCCTGCCGGTTGCAGCCAGCCGCGACGCTGGCGGCCAGCAGTGCCGTGAAGAGAGCGGCCCTCATGCCAGTGCTCCCGGCTGCTTCGCCCAGCGCTGCGTGATCGCCTGGGCCGTCCAGTAGGCGAGCGCGCCGACCGTGTCGGTCGGGTTGTACGAGGCGTTCTGCGGAAAGTTGGACGCGCCGATGACGAACACGTTCGGCACGTCCCAGCTCTGGCAGAAGCGGTTGACGACGCTGGTGGCCGGGTCGTTGCCCATCACGGTGCCGCCGGTGTTGTGCGTCGTCTGGTACTGCGTGCTGGTGTACGGCCCCTTGCGCGGCTGGCCCACCACCTGCTTGCCGCCCATCGCCCGGCCGATGGCCACCGCCTTGTCGGTGATGTAGGCCGACATCTTCAGGTCGTTGGCCGGGAAGTCGAAGGTCAGCCGCAGCAGCGGCAGGCCCCAGGCGTCCTTGTAGTTCGGATCCAGGTCGAGGTAGTTCTGGCGCGCGGACATCGAGCTGCCGTGGATGTTCAGCACGGCCGTGTGGTTGTAGTGCTCGGCCACCGCGCGCTTCCAGGCCGAGCCCCAGGCCGGCGTGCCCGGCGGCGTGGGATGGAACTCGATGGGCCGGCCGTGCGACATCACCTCGCCGACGTAGGCGCCGCCGACGAAACCGAGCGGCCCGTGGTCGAAGTTGTCGCTGACGAAGTCGGCCATCACGGTGCCGCTCGCGCCCGAGCGCATGAAGGGGTTGATGTTGACGGTGCGGTCGAAGAACACCTGCACCCCGCTGGTCGTCTGGTAGGCATAGCCGCGGCCGACCACGCCCTGGCCGGCGGCCGGGTCATAGGGCCGGCCGATGCCCGACAGCAGCAGCATGCGCACGTTGTTCAGCGCGAACATGCCGACGATGACCAGCCGCGCCGGCTGCTCGAACAGCCGGCCCGCCGCGTCGGCATAGACGACGCCGGTGGCACGCTTGCCGGTCGAGTCGAGCAGGATGCGCTGCACCTGGCATTGCGTGCGCAGCGTGAAGCGCTTCTCCCTGGCCAGCGCCGGCAGCAGCGCCGTCTGCGGCGAGCTCTTGGCGTAGTGCTCGCAACCGAAGCGTTCGCAGAAGCCGCAGAACATGCAGGTCTGCATCTGCAGGCCTTCCGGGTTGGTGTACGGCTGGCTCAGGTTGCAGGACGGCTGCGGGAAGGGGTGGTAGCCCAGGCCGGCAGCGGCCTTGCGGAAGATGGCGCTGCCGTAGGGCTCCTTCTGCGGCGGCGTCGGGTACTCGCGCGAGCGGGCGTCCTCGAAGGGGTTGCCGCCCTCGATCTTTTTGCCCTGCAGGTTGCCGGCCTTGCCGCTGGTGCCCATCAGGTATTCGAAGCGGTCGTAGTGCGGCTCCAGGTCGGCGGCGCTGACACCCCAGTCCTGCACCAGCAGTTCATTCGACAAGAAGTTTTTGCCGTAACGCTGTTCGGTCAGCGTGCGCATGCGCAGGTCGCTGTCCTGGAAGCGGTAGGTCTGGCCGTTCCAGTGCACCGCCGAGCCGCCCACGCCGGTGCCGGGCAGAAAGCTCTCCCAGCGCCGGATCGGCAGCGCCGTCTGGCTGGACTGGTTGCGGAAGGTGAGCGTCTCGCGCGCGGTGTCCTGCATCATGGCCTTGCGCACGGCGTAGTTCAGCTCGTCGTGCATGGCCGGGCCCTGGAAGTCCGGCACCGTCGAACGCGGCTCGCCGCGCTCCAGCGCCAGCACCGTCATGCCGGCGCGGGTCAGTTCACGCGCCAGGATGGAACCGACGAGGCCCATGCCGAGGATGACGACCTCGGTCTCGGGCAGCCGTTTGGCGTTGAGGTTGGCGGCGGTGGCCATGCTCAGCGCCTCCCGCTCTGCGGCGGCTGATCGCCATGCATGCCGTGCATGCCGTGGGGGTTGCCGCCGGCTTCGGCGAGGCTGCGGGGCGGGCCGGTGAAGGCGACGCCGTGGCGGTCCACCCAGTCCAGGTAGGCGCCATGCGCGCCGGGGAAGCCGATCATCTGCCAGGCTGCCATGCCGCGGTTGCCGCCATAGACCGGGTCGCCGAAATAGCCTTCGATCGTCATCGCCCACAGCGACTCGAAGAACACCTTGGACGGCACGCCCTCCAGGTCCATGCCGCCGGCCTGCAAGGCGCTGAGGAAGGCGTCCTGCGCGGCGCCGGGCAGCTGGTCGAAAGCCGCCTGGCCGCGCCGGCCCAGCTCCGCCTGCGCGCCGCGCAGCGCCGTGCGGAACAGCTGCGCCGGTGTGAACGGCAGCTGGTAGCCCTGCGTCGGCAGGCCGGTGGCCCAGGGGCCGGCGCGGTAGAGGCGCTCGCCCGCGCCCCAGGCGCCGGCAAGCTGCCGGTCGATGAAGGTGACGACGCCGGCCTCCATCGCGCTCGGGCCGACGTCGTCCGGCGGAATCAGCCGCTGCACCGCCGCCTCCATGAAGGCCGCTTCCTCACGGTTGAAGAAGCGGTAGGGCTCGGCTGAAGCGGATGCGGCGGATGCGGCGGAGGCGGCCGAAGCCGCTGCCGCGGTGGCCGGCGTGGGCAGCACCGGGGCGAGCGCCGCGGTGCTGCTGACCGTGAGAAAGATGCGTCGTTTCAGGTCAGGCATGGCCGGCTCCGGAGTGGGGCGTTTCGCCGGCAATCGAAGTGCCACCGGCGCTGGCTTCGCCGGCCGTAGCCAGCCCGAGGTGCACTTCGGTCAGCATCGGGAAGCGGGCGCGGATGGCGTCGCGCAAGGCGTCGCAGATGGCCGCCGCGCGCCCGGCCGGCACCTCGGGGCGGAACTGCAGCGCCAACGTCAGCAGCGCCTCGTCCGGGCCGAGGTACATGCTGCGCACCGGGCCGGTGGCCAGCACTTCGGCATGGGCGAGTGCCAGCGCCTGGATCTCGGCCGCCGTGGCGGGCTGCACGCCTTCGCCCACCAGCAGCCCGCGCGCCTCGCGCACCAGCAGCACGGCCACCCCGGCCAGCAGCAGGCCGATCAGCAGCGAGGCGATGCCGTCGATCTCGGGCCGCTCCAGCGCATGCGCCAGCGCGATGCCCACCGCCGCGATCACCAGGCCGACGAGGGCCGCACCGTCCTCCGCCACGACGGTGTAGGTGGTGGGGTCCTTGCTCATGCGCAGCGCCTGCCAGAGCGGGCGCTTGCGGGCCTGCCTGTGTGCCTGCTTGCGGAATTCGCGCCAGGCCACCGCGAAGCTCGCGCCCTCGAACACCATGGCCGCGCCGAGCACGATGTAGTTCCAGAACGGGTCGCGCAGCGGCTGCGGATGGCGCAGGTGGCGCACGCCCTCGTAGAAGGACACGCCGCCGCCCAGGCCGAAGATCAGCACGGCGACGATCAGGCTCCAGAAGTAGAGCTCCCGGCCATGCCCGAACGGGTGCATCGCGTTGGGCGGCCGGCGGCTGCGGTGCACGCCCCAGAGCAGCAGCAGGCCGTTGCCGGTGTCGACCGCCGAATGGATGGCCTCGGACAGCATGGCCGAGCTGCCGGTGAAGCCTGCAACCGTGAACTTGGTGGCGGCGATGGCGACGTTGGCGACGATGGCGCCGTAGACGGCCAGCGGCGATTCGCGCGGGCGGGTTTCCGGTGTCATCGGCTACGGGCGCCGCAGCGGGGCGAGGCGCAGCGCGCTGCGCAACTCGCGCGCGGCCAGGTCGCGCTGCGGCGGCGCGGCCCGCGCGCCCACTTCCAGCCGCTCCCGGCCGGCGCGCAGCACGATGGCGCCGCCCCGGCCCTCACCCACGTCCATGCGCACGAGCGACGCCCGCCAGGCGACGCGCCGCAGTTGCGCGCCGCATTGCTGCTCGATGTAGAGCATGCCGTCGTCGCCGAGCGCCAGCGTGTCGCCGTCCAGCGCATGGCGCGTGTAGCAGCACAGCGCCGCGGCCAGCCCGGCCATGTTGACGAGCGCAAAGACCGACACCCACCACCAACCCTGCACGGCCCAGAACACCGCCACCGCGAGCAGGCCCAGCACCGCCGGCGACCACGCCGCCAGCGCCTGCCGCGGCGTCAGGGAACAGTTGCGGCGCAGGCGCCAGCTCGCAGGGGGCGCGGTGGTGGCGGTGGTGGCGGCGGGCATGGCCGTCAGCCGATGACGCGGGTGGCGCTGGGGTCGAGCTTGGGCGGCGTCTCGAAGGTGTGGAAGGGCGCCGGTGACGGCACCTCCCACTCCAGCCCCTCGGCGCCGTCCCAGGGCCGCTGCGCAGCCGGTGCGCCGCGCTTGCGCAGCACCGGCAGCACGATGAAGAAGGCGAACCAGGCCTGCGTCAGGCCGAAGACGAAGGCCGCCACCGACGACACCTGGTTGAAGTCGGCGAACTGCATCGGATAGTCGGCATAGCGGCGCGGCATGCCGGCCAGCCCCAGGAAATGCATCGGGAAGAAGGCCGCGTTGAAGCTGATGATGGACAGCCAGAAGTGGATCTTGCCGCGCAGCTCGCTGTACATGACGCCCGTCCACTTGGGCGACCAGTAGTAGAAGCCGGCGAACAGCGCAAACAGCGAGCCCGCGACCAGCACATAGTGGAAGTGGGCCACCACGTAGTAGGTGTCCTGCAACTGGATGTCCACCGGAGCGACGGACAGGATGATGCCGGTGAAGCCACCGATGGTGAACACGAAGATGAAGCCCACGGCGAACAGCATCGGCGTCTCGAAGGTCATCGAGCCCTGCCACATCGTCGCCGTCCAGTTGAAGACCTTCACGCCGGTCGGCACCGCGATCAGCATCGTCGCGTACATGTAGAACAGCTGGCCGGTCACCGGCATGCCGGTGGCGAACATGTGGTGGGCCCAGACGATGAAGGACAGCACCGCGATGGCCGCGATCGCGTAGACCATCGACGTGTAGCCGAACAGCCGCTTGCGCGCGAACGCCGGGATCACATGGCTGATGATGCCGAAGGCCGGCAGGATCATGATGTAGACCTCGGGGTGGCCGAAGAACCAGAAGATGTGCTGGTAGAGGATGGGGTCGCCGCCGCCCGCAGGGTTGAAGAAGGCGGTGCCGTAATGGCGGTCGGTCAGCGTCATCGTGATGGCGCCGGCCAGCACGGGCATCACGGCAATGAGCAGATAGGCCGTGATCAGCCAGCCCCAGCAGAACATCGGCATCTTCAGCAGCGTCATGCCCGGTGCGCGCATGTTCAGGATGGTGACGATGATGTTGATCGCGCCCATGATGGAGCTGGCGCCGAGCAGGTGCAGCGCAAAGATCGCGAAGTCCATGCTGGCCGGCATCTGGTAGGTCAGCGGCGCATAGATGGTCCAGCCCGCGGCCGGTGCGCCACCCGGCATGAAGAAGCTGCCCACCAGCATGGCGGCGGCGGGAATCGTCAGCCAGAAGCTGAAGTTGTTCATGCGCGCGAAGGCCATGTCCGACGCGCCGATGAGCAGCGGCACCATCCAGTTCGCGAAGCCGACGAAGGCCGGCATGATGGCGCCGAACACCATGATCAGGCCGTGCATGGTGGTCAGCTGGTTGAACAGCTGCGGGTTGAAGAACTGCAGGCCCGGCTGAAAGAGTTCTGCCCGGATCAACAGCGCCAGCACGCCGCCGACGATGAACATCGTGAAGCTGAACAGCAGGTAGAGCGTGCCGATGTCCTTGTGGTTGGTGGCAAAGACCCAGCGCCGCCAGCCGTGCGGCATGTCGTGGTGTTCGTCGTGGTGATCGGCCGGCACAGGCGCGGCGGCGTGGGGAGCGACAACGGTGCTGCTCATGCGGATCTCCTCGGCCTGATGGAACGGCCGTGATGGGGCCGGACGGCGGCCCGGCTGCGGGCGCCGCAGTGGCAATCGGGATACCGGTCAGCCGCCGCCGATGCCGCCGTTCACCGTGCCGCTGCCCTCGCAGTTGGCGCAGTCCCCGCCCCCCGGCGCGCGGCCGCTGCCGCCGCAGGCGGGGCAGACGCGCTCGCCGGTGCCGGGCGCGCCTTCAGGCGCCTCATCGCCGGGCGCGGTGGGCGCGGCGGGCGTGATCGGAGAGGGAGCGTTCGCTGTCGGTGCGTTGGGCATGGTGACCTCCGTTGTTGCTGCCAAGCGGAGCAAACCAGGCGCCTGCGCATCAGGATTCACTCAGGATTCCCATTTGCCGGGGGAGGTGCCCCCCCCCCCGACAAGGAGAACCTCGACATGCTGGCGATGAACTACCGAGGGCCGTACCGCGTGCGTGCCGCCCACAAGCCCGACCCGTGCATCGAGCATCCGGACGACGCCATCGTGCGGGTGCTGCGCTCCTGCATCTGCGGCTCGGACCTGCACCTCTACCACGGCCTCGTGCCGGACACCCGCATCGGCACCACCTTCGGCCACGAGTTCGTCGGCGAGGTCATCGACGTGGGCACCGGCGTGAAGCGGCTCAAGGTGGGCGACCGCGTGCTCGTGCCGTTCAACGTCTTTTGCGGCACCTGCTTCTTCTGCCGCCGCGAGTTGTTCGGCAACTGCCACGACACCAACCCCGAGGCGACCGCCGTGGGCGGCATCTACGGCTACTCGCACACGGCGGGCGGCTACGACGGCGGCCAGGCGCAGTTCGTGCGCGTGCCGCGGGCGGACGTCGGCCCGACGCTGATCCCGCAGACCATGCACCTGGACGACGCGGTGCTGCTGACCGACGCGCTGCCCACCGGCTACCAGGCCGCGGAGATGGGCGACATCGCCGAGGGCGACACGGTGGTGGTCTTCGGCGCCGGGCCGATCGGCATCTTCGCGGCCAAGTCGGCCTGGCTGTTCGGCGCCGGCCGCGTCATCGTCGTCGACCAGGTGGAAGAGCGGCTGGCCTTCGTGCGTGACTACGCCCAGTGCGAGACGCTGAACTTCCGCTCGGTCAACGACATGGCCATCAAGATCAAGAGCATGACCGACGGCCTGGGCGCCGACGTCTGCATCGACGCCGTCGGCTGCGAAGCCGCGGGCAGCATGCTGCAGCAGCTGACGGGCGTGAAGATGAAGCTGCAGGCGGGCGCCGCGACCGTGCTGCACTGGGCCATCAACTCGGTGCGCAAGGGCGGCAACGTGTCCATCGTCGGCGTCTACGGCCCCACCTTCAACGCCGTGCCCATCGGCAACGCCGTCAACAAGGGCCTGACGCTGCGCATGAACCAGGCCAGCGTGAAGCGCCACCTGCCGCGGCTGATCGAGCACATCCAGGCCGGCCACATCGAGCCGCGCCGGATCATCACGCACCACATGCCGCTCGAGGAGGTGGCCGATGCCTACCACCTGTTCTCCCACAAGCTCGACGGCTGCATCAAGACGGTGCTGATCCCGCCGGGCGTGACGGTCTGAGGCGAAAGGAGAGAACCCCATGGAACACGACCACGACCACGATGCCGACCTGGACAGTGGGGACGGACCCACACCCGCCGTGCAGCCGCAGCACTTCAGCCACATCAAGGGCTGGGGCAGCGACCTGCCGCGCCACCGCCGGCCCGCAGTGCCGATGGAGCGCACGCCGCCCCGGCTGGACATGCCGCTGGCGCCGCCCGCGCAGCAGCCGGTGAATGTCGAGATCCTGCATTCCACCGAGCGCGCCGGCATCACGCCGATCTTCGGCACGCCGCTGCCGCCCAAGGGCGTGAGCGGCGCGATGCGCCGGCATGCCTTCCGGCACAGCGAGAACGACCTGCGCCATTGGCTGATGCTGCTGGCGGCGGACCGCGTCGACATGGTGGAGGGGCTGCTCAGCGACCTGGCCAGCGGCCATGTGCCACGCCTGTATGCCGAGACGGGCGGCCGCGCGGAGCTGCGCCACAACCCCGCGGGCGCGATGCGCAAGGCCGCCGGCCTGGCCGTGGCGGTCGGCGTGGCCTGCTGGCTCTGGAAGCGGCGAAGCCGCGCCTGACCCGAACCCTGCCGCGGCGCATGACGCGCCGCGGCCTTCGGGCTAGCGCC
>SEEY01000137.1 GCA_004211235.1 Rubrivivax sp. | reverse complement strand
TGCCGCTGAATGCCGGGGAGCGCGCCGCGCTGGCCACCCATGCCCAGCCGCCGCTGCGGCATGAAGGCCTGAAGCTGGCCCGCTGGACGATGGGCGCCGGCCCGCGCGTGGTGCTCGTGCACGGCTGGAACAGTCGCGGCGCCCATCGTCCAGCGGGCCAGCTTCAGGCCTTCATGCCGCAGCGGCGGCTGGGCATGGGTGGCCAGCGCGGCGCGCTCCCCGGCATTCAGCGGCATGCGCTCCGGCGCCGAGAACGCATGGCGGGCTGCGGCGAGGCGGCCGTCGTCGTGGGCCGTGAGCGGTGCGGCGAGTGCGTGGAAGGCGAGCATGGCGATCTCCTCCGCGGGTTCAGCCAGCGTAGGCCGGCGCAGGGGTGGACAGGCTCTGCTTGACGTGGCGGCTGATGTCGTCGGCCAGCACCTCGAAGGCGCCGGCCTCGAGGCCTTCCAGCGCCAGGCGGGCCACGTCCGCAGGCGCAGACTTGGGCGCGTCCAGGCCGCGCGTCATGTCGGTGTCCATGTAGCCGACGTGCAGGCTGGTGACCTGCGTGCCCTGCGCCTTCAGCTCGCCGCGCAGTCCGTTGCTCAGTGCCCAGGCCGCGGCCTTGCTCGCGCTGTAGGGCGCGAGGCCCGGCAGCGTCACCCAGCTGAGTACCGACAGCACGTTCAGCACCGCGCCGCCACCGTTGGCCTTCAGCACCGGCGCGAAGGCCTGTGTCAGCGCCCAGACGCCGAAGACGTTGGTCTCGAAGTGACTGCGCGCCGTCGCGATGGCGTCGGCCGCCAGCACGCCGGCGCCTTGCGACACACCGGCGTTGTTGATCAGCAGCGTCACGTCGCCGCACTGCGCGGCTGCGGTGGCGATCTGGTCTCCGTCCGTCACGTCGAGCCTCACCGGCACGACGCCGGGCAGGTCGACGCTGGCGGGGTCGCGCGCGGCGGCATAGACCTTGGCGGCGCCCGCGGCCAGCGCAGCCTGTGCAAAGGCACGGCCCAGGCCGCGATTGGCACCGGTGATGAAGACGACGGCGTTCTTGAGCTGCATGGTGTGTCCTTTGAGGCCTGCTTATTCATGTCGCTCGACATGATTGAGTTAAATGTCGGTCAACATGTAAACTTCGTCAAGTCCCCGCCGACAGACACCAGGAGACCGCATGAAGGTCAGCCGCGCCCAGGCCGAAGAAAACCGTGAACGCATCCTCGACAACGCCGCCCAGCTCTTCCGCGAGCGCGGCTTCGACGGCATCGGCCTGAACGACCTGATGCAGGCCGCCGGCCTGACGCGCGGCGGCTTCTACGGCCACTTCGAGTCCAAGGACGACCTGGCCGCGCAGGCCACGCGCCGCGCGCTGCAGGCCAACCGGGAGCAGTGGAAGAAGCAGACCGACCGCAGCCTGCAGGCCTGGGTCAGGTCCTATCTGTCCGACGCCCACCGCGACCGCGTCGGCGCTGGCTGCGGCCTGGCAGCGCTCGCGGGCGACGCAGCCCGTGGCGGGCCGGCGGTGAAGACTGCCTTTGCCGAAGGCGTCGCCAGCATCATCGAAACGCTGCAAGGCCAGATGCCCGCAACCGATGCCGCCGGACGCCGCGAGCAGGCGCTGGCGATGCTCTCGACGCTGATGGGCGCGCTGCTGCTGTCGCGCGCGGTGGGCGACGGCGAGCTGTCGGGTGAGCTGCGCGAGGCGGCGCGCAAGAGCCTGCCAGCCGGCGGCGGCTGAGGGCCTGAACGGCCGTTGAGCCGTCGCGCGAGGCCGTATGCTCGCGGCCCATGTCAATGCCTAGAAGTCACGGGGATGTCTGAGCTGCGCGGGCTGTGGGGTCTGCCCAAGGCCGCGCTGCTGTGGCTGGCCCTGTGCATCGGCTTGCCGGCGCTGGCCCAGCGCCTGCCTCAACCCAGCCCCCGCCATGTGGGCGACGAGGCCGCACCCACCGAGATCGCCACCACCGCCTGGAGCCGCGAGCAGCTGGATGCCTGGTGGGCGGCGTTGCGTCGGGAGGCGCTTTCCGCCGAGCAGCAGCTGAACCTGCCCGCCGAGCTGCTGCCTCCCCAGACCGCCGCCGCCTGGCAGCCGCTGGCCATGCCGGACGTGCGTTCGCGACCGGGCGCCGCCATGGTCAACGATGCGCGCGGCTACGAGATGCGCTGGTACCGCGTGCAGGTGCCGGCCGGCGTCGACGAGCCTCAGGCCCTGTATCTGCCGCGGCTGGTGACGCTGTCGGCTGCCGTGCTCGCGCGCACCGACAGCGGCGGCTGGCGCCTGCTGCTGGACAACCAGCATGCCGAACGCGAGCAATGGGTGCAGCCGGTCTGGCTGCCGCTGCCGGGCACCGGCGGCAAGGCGCTGGAGCTGGTGGTCGCGCTGCCGGTGCCGGCGGGCAGCTATCACGCGGTGTCGCGCATCTGGATCGGCCCGCACGACGTGCTGGAAAAGCGCTGGCTGTGGCGCGTGCGCATGCAGAGCGGCCTGCCGCAAGCCGTCAGCCTGACGCTGGCTGTGCTCGGCCTGTTCGCGCTGACGCTGTGGCTGCGCCGGCCCGACGAAGCCATCTACGGGCTGTTCGGCCTCGCCGCAGCGGCCTGGATGGTGCGCAACCTGCACTATTACGTCAGCCTGCCGGTGTCCACCGCGGGCCAGGACTGGTTCTGGTGGGCCACGCATGCGTCGATGGCCTGGGTGATGGTGACGGCGCTGCTGTTCGCGCTGCGCTTTGCCCGGCGGCGCGCGCTGCGACTGGAGAAGGCCCTGGTGATCGCGGTCGTGGTGGTCAGCGTCGTCAGCATGCCGCTGTGGCTGCGCCAGCTCGACATGGTGGTGCTCCAGTACGCGGTGACGGCCGTCGTTGCCGCCACGGGCACGGCCTGGCTGGCCTATCTTGCCTGGCGCGAGCGCCATTCCGAGCTGCGCCTGATGGCCTTGGCCCTCATCGTCGGCCTCCTCATCGGCGGGCATGACCTGGCGGTGCTGGCTGGATGGGCCTGGCCGGAGCACTTCTTCTGGATGCCCTTCGCGACGCTGGCCGTCATGCTGAGCTTCCTGCATGCCGTGCAGCGTCGCTATGTGGGCACTGTCGAGCAGGTCCAGGCCCAGAACAGCCAGCTGCAGGAAGACCTGGATGAACAGGTCTCGGTGCTGCAGGCCCAGAACGCCCAGCTGCGCGAGGTGGAGCGCCAGCAGGCGCTGCTGCTGGAGCGCCAGCGCATCATGGCGGACATGCACGACGGGCTCGGCTCGTCGCTGCTGTCGGCGCTGGTGGCGATGGAGCAGGGCAGCATGTCGCACGAGCAATGCGTCGAGGTGCTGCGCGAGTGCGTGGACGATCTGCGCCTTGTCATCGACTCGCTGGAGCCGGTGGGCCACGACCTCGTCTCGCTGCTGGCGACGATGCGTTACCGCCTCGGCAAGCGCCTGCAGATCGGTGGCCTCAAGCTCGAGTGGGACGTGCAGGACCTGCCGCCGCTGGCCTGGCTGGAGCCGCCTGACGCCCTGCATGTGCTGCGCCTGATGCAGGAGGCGCTGAACAACGTGCTCAAGCATGCCCGGGCCAGTCGTGTGCGCATGGTCACACGCCACCACGGCAGCTATGTCGAGATCCGCGTCGAGGACGACGGCGCCGGCTTCGACCTGCAGAACATCCAGCACGGCCGCGGACTGAAGAGCCAGATCAAGCGTGCCCAGCGCCTGGGCGGCAAGCTGCGCGTGGACTCGTCGCCAGGGAATGGCACCAGGCTATCGCTGCGATTGCCCGTGGAGCGCAAACCGCAGGCTTGATGCTGGGACAATCCCGGCATGGTCAAGCAACGCACCCTGAAGTCGATCACACGCGCCGTTGGTGTGGGCATCCACAGCGGCCAGAGGGTCGAGCTGACGCTGCGGCCGGCGCCGGCCGATACCGGCATCGTCTTTCGCCGCGTCGACCTCTGCCCTCCTGTGGACATCCCGGTCACCGTGACGTCGGTCAGCGACACCCGCATGGCCACGACGATCAGCCCCGGTGGCGACCCGGGCGGCCCCAAAGTGCAGACCATCGAGCACCTGCTCTCCGCCTGCGCCGGCCTCGGCCTGGACAACCTCTACGTCGACATCAACGCCGACGAGGTGCCCGTGCTGGACGGCTCGGCCGCCAGCTTTGTCTTCCTGCTGCAGTCCGCCGGCATCGCCATGCAGGACGCGCCCAAGCGCTTCCTGAAGGTGAACAAGCCCGTCGAGGTGCGCCAGGGCGAGGGCAAGAAACTGATGTGGGCCAGACTGGAGCCGCACCACGGCTACACGCTCAGCTTCGAGATCGAGTTCGACAACCCGGCCGTGGCGGCCACCGGCAGCCAGTTCGTGTTCGACATGGGGTCGGGCACGTACAAGAAGGAGATCGCCCGCGCGCGCACCTTCGGCATGACGGCCGACATCGACCTGATGCGCTCGCGCGGCCTGACGCTCGGCGGCTCGATGGACAACGCCATCGTCGTGGACGACTACAAGGTGCTGAATGCCGACGGCCTGCGCTACGACGACGAGTTCGTGAAGCACAAGATCCTCGACGCCATCGGCGACATGCAGGTGGCCGGGATGCCGCTGCTGGCCGCCCTTGAAGGACGTGTAGGCGGCCATGCGCTGAACAACAAGTTGCTGCGTGCGCTGCTGGCGGATGAAAGCGCCTACGAGATCGTCTATTTCAACGACGTCCGCGAGGCGCCCAAGGGGTTCGCCGAGCTGGCGCCGGCCTGGTAAGCGGCATGAAGCTCACTCGCTCACCTTCCTCACTGCGCCGCGGCGGTACTGCGCTGCCATGCTGATCGCCCGACTCGTCATCGGCCTGCTGCTGTTCGCGGCCGTCGTCTGTTTCGCACTGGGCATTGCCACCGGTCAGGTCCGCTGGCGGCGATTGGGCATCGTCATCATGAAGTGGACGTTGATTGCCGGCCTGGCCTTCTTTGCGGTGCTGATCCTGGAACGGCTGGCCCTGATGCTGTGACGCCGTTCACGGCCGGCCGGGCCCACCCCTGGGCTTGCGGGGATGCGAGCGCGCCTCAGCGTGTCCAGAATGGCATCACGGTCGCTGAACGCATTGCAGCGACCCAGCCCGGAGACCACAACAAGGCCGGGCGCCACGCGCGGAGAAGGCCGGGGGGCCGGGGAAGCGCGATGGATCTGGAAGAGAGAGATCGTTCGAACCGAACTTGGGCCGCTCGCGTGGAGCGGCCCTATTTTTTTGCCGGCTTGGTGCTGTCTCAGCGGCCCAGATAGCGCCCGCGCAGATGCGCCTCGAAATGCGCCGGGTTCAGCGCCTCGCCGCTGGCGCGCTGCACCAGTTCGGGCGTCTCGTAGCGGCTGGCGTTGCGCCAGACGTTCGTCGACAGCCAGTCGAACACGCCGCCGAGTTCGCCGTTGGCGATCTGATCGTCCAGGCCCGGCTGCTGCCTGCGCATGGCGGCGAACCACTGCGCCGCGTACATCGCGCCCAGCGTGTAGCAGGGGAAGTAGCCGAAGAGGCCGGCCGGCCAGTGCACGTCCTGCATCGGCCCATCCTTGAAGTTGCCGCGCGTGTCCAGGCCGAGCAGCTCGGCCATCCTCGCGTCCCACAGCGCCGGGATGTCGTCCACCTCGGCGTGGCCTTCGATCAGCGCGCGCTCGATGTCGAAGCGCAGCAGGATGTGGGCGGGGTAGGTCACCTCGTCGGCATCGACGCGGATGAGGCCGGGCTGCACGCGCGTCAGCAGCTTGTGCAGGTTGCCGGGCTCGAAGGCGGCCGAATTGACACCCTCGGCGCCGAAGTGCTTCACCAGCAGCGGCGCCAGCAGGCCGGCAAAGGCGGGGTGGCTTCCGAGCTGCATCTCGAAGCTCAGGCTCTGGCTCTCGTGGATGCCCATGGAGCGCGCACGGGCGATGGGCTGGCCGAGCAGTTCGCGCGGCAGGCCCTGCTCGTAGCGGCCGTGGCCGGTCTCGTGGATGACGCCCATCAGCGCCGGCAGGAAGTCGTCCTCGCGGTAGCGCGTCGTCATGCGCACGTCCTCGGGCACGCCGCCGCAGAAGGGGTGGGTGCTTTCGTCCAGCCGGCCGGCGGCGAAGTCGAAGCCCATCAGCTTCATGGCGTCCAGGCCGAGCGCCTTCTGCGCGGCGGTGGGGAAGGGGCCGACCGGCTCGATCACCGTTTCCCGCGCCTGTTTTGCCGTGACGTCGCGGATCAGCCCCGGCAGCCACTGCCGCAGCGGCGCGAAGGCGCGTTCGATCTCGGCACTGCGCATGCCCGGCTCGTACTGGTCGAGCAGCGCGTCGTACTTGCTCAGCCCCGCGCTCTGCGACAGGAACTCCGCCTCCTGGCGCGCGATCTTCAGCACCTCGCGCAGGTTGGGCGCAAAGCCGGCCCAGTCGTTGGCCGGGCGCTGGCTGCGCCAGGCGTGCTCGCAGCGGTTGTTGGCCAGGCTCTTGGCCTCCACGAGCGCCTGCGGCAGCGCATTGGCGGCGCGCCAGGCGCGGCGGATCTCGCGCAGGTTGGCGCGCTGCGTGTCGTCCAGCGTTTCAGCCGCGGCGGCGTCGAGCAGGCCGGCCAGCGCGGGGTCGGTGGCCAACTGGTGCAGCAGGCCGTCCATCTCCGACAGGGCCAGGCTGCGCGCCTCGTTGCCGTTGGCGGGCATGTTGGCGGCCTGGTCCCACTGCGCAATGGCCTGCAGGTGGGCGAGGCGGTGCAGACGCTGCTGGCGTGTAGCGAGGTTTTGGTAGGCGGTGGTGTTCATGACAGCCATGATTCCGGAACGAGCCACAGCAAGGCGGCGGTGTAGAAGAGGAAGCGCAGGAACTTGCCGACGGCCATGTAGCCGACGCAGGGCCAGAACGGCATCTTGAGCCAGCCGGCCACGGCGCAGAGCGGATCGCCGACGATGGGCAGCCAGCTCAGCAGGCAGGCCTTGGGCCCGAAGCGCTGCAGCCATCTCGTCGCCCGCGAGTGCGAGGGCTCGTGATGCTTGACCGCCTCGACCGCCTTCTCGGCGCCGTAGCCCATCCACCACGACACGACACCGCCCAGCGTGTTGCCCACGGTGGCCACCAGGATGACCGGCCAGAACATGCCCGGGTCGGCCTTGACGACCAGGAAGACCGCCGGCTCGGAGCCCAGCGGCAGCAGCGTCGCGGAAATGAAGGCGATGACGAAGACGGCGACCAGTCCGACCTGGGGAAGGGCCAGCGCCGCGAGCAGTTGCGCGATGTGCTCGGAGAGCCAGAGTTCCATGGGCAGATTGTGAGGGTGGCCGGATCGTTACAATGCCGCCTCATTTTTAAGCAGACATCGCGTGCAAATCGGCCCCCACTCCTTACCCAACGCGCTCTTCGTCGCGCCGATGGCCGGGGTCACGGACAGGCCGTTCCGGCAGCTGTGCCGGCGCCTCGGCGCAGGCTACGCGGTCAGCGAGATGGTCACGTCGCGCAAGGAGCTTTGGGGCAGCCTGAAGACCTCGCGCCGCGCCGACCATGCCGGCGAGCCCGGGCCCATCGCGGTGCAGATCGCCGGCACGGACGCGGCCATGATGGCCGAGGCCGCCGCGTACAACATCGATCGCGGCGCGCAGATCATCGACATCAACATGGGCTGTCCGGCCAAGAAGGTCTGCAACAAGTGGGCGGGTTCGGCGCTGATGAGGAACGAGGCCCTGGCCCTGGAGATCGTTGAGGCGGTCGTCGCCGTGTGTTCGCCGCGCGGCGTGCCGGTGACGCTGAAGATGCGCACCGGCTGGAGCGCTGACGAGCGCAATGCGCTGCGCCTGGCGCGACTGTTCGAAGCGGCCGGCATCGCCATGCTGACCATCCACGGGCGCACGCGCGAACAGGGCTACAAAGGCCTGGCCGAGTACGACACCATCGCGGCCGTGAAGACAGCGCTGACCATCCCCGTCGTTGCCAACGGCGACATCGACACGCCCGAGAAGGCCCGTGACGTGCTCGCCTACACCAGCGCCGACGCGCTGATGATCGGCCGCGCCGCGCAGGGTCGGCCGTGGATCTTCCGCGAGGTGTCGCATTTTCTGGCGACGGGCGAACACCTGGCCGCGCCGAGCGTCACCGAAGCGCGTGACGTGCTAACCGAGCATCTGCATGACCACTACG
Organism: Rubrivivax sp.; assembly: GCA_004211235.1. The sequence goes on along the minus strand of SEEY01000137.1, from coordinate 480 downwards.
GCCTGTACGGCGAAGTCAGCGGCGTGCGCAGTGCACGCAAGCACATCGGTTGGGCCGTGCGCGGCCTGCCGGGTGGAGAAGAATTCCGCCAGCACATGAACACCCTGGAGCGCTGCGAAGAGCAGTTGCAGGCGCTCCGCGACTGGTTCGATGAACTCGGCCAGACCCACGACCGGCTGCCTCCCACCGAAGCGGCCACCGACGAAGAAGCCCAGGCCGACGAAGCCTGTGCTGCCTGAACATGAGCGCCCAGAAGAACACCTCATCCAATCCGATCGACGCCTGCGTGCGCGAGAACCTCGAAGCCTTCTTCCGTGACCTCGACGGCCAGGAGCCGCACTCGATGCACGAGATGCTCGTCAAGCTGGTCGAGAAGCCGCTGTTCGAGATCGTCATGCGCGAGGCCGGCGGCAACCAGAGCAAGGCCGCGCAATGGCTGGGCATCAACCGCAACACCTTGCGTCGCAAGCTGACTGATCA
>SEEY01000136.1 GCA_004211235.1 Rubrivivax sp. | reverse complement strand
GGCCGTGGGCGCGTGGCGTCGAATGGGGCTGGCATGCGCAGGCCCAGTTTCTCGCTTCGCGCGGCTATGTCGTCATCGAGCCCGAGATGCGCGGCAGTACCGGCTATGGGGAGGCCCATTTCCGGGCCGGCTTCAAGCAGTTCGGCCAGGCCATGCAGGACGACGTCGCCGATGCCCTGCGCTGGGCGCGCCAGGCAGGCGTCGCCAGCGACAAGGCCTGCATCGCCGGCGCCAGCTACGGCGGCTACAGCACCTTGATGGGCCTGGCCAGGGACCCCGACCTCTATCGCTGCGGCGTCGCCTGGGTGGCCGTGACCGACCTGGACCTGTACGTCGGCGGTGCCTGGAACGTGATCGACGACATCAACACCGGGGCCCGCACGCACACGCTGCCGGAGCTGGTGGGCGACCCCGTCAAGGACGCGGGCATGATCGCCGCCAACTCGCCTGTCAAGCTCGCTGCCCGCATCAAGGCGCCGGTGCTGCTCGCCTTCGGCGATGACGACCTGCGCGTGCCGCTCGCCCACGGCAAGCGCATGCGAGACGCACTTCAGGCCGCGGGCAACGCGCCGGTCTGGGTGACCTATGCCAATGAAGGCCACGGCTTTGCCAATCCGGACAACCGGCTCGACTTCGCCCGCCGCATGGAGGCCTTTCTGGCCCAGCACCTGAACCCCGTGACACCCTGATAGCCACATGAGTACGACCGCCCGACTCCTCGCAAGCGCCCTGGCCGCTGCCGCCTTTGCCGCCACCGCCGCGCCGCCGCCACCCGAGACCTTCTTCAGCGACCCCGACATCGCCGAGGCCGTGCTGTCGCCTTCCGGCGCGCGCCTGGCCATCACGTCAGCCAAGGGCGCGGCCCGTGTCGGCCTGGTCGTCATGGACCTGGCGCCGGGCGGCAAGATGACGCGTGCCGTGCAATCGGCCGGGTCCGACGTCGTCCAGGTGCGCTGGGTCAACGAGGACCGCCTCGTCTTCAGCCTGACCGACCTGGGCGAGGCCAGCGGCAGCCAACGCAAGGCGCCGGGCCTGTTCGCCGTCAACGCCGACGGCTCACGCATGCGCATGCTGGTGCGGCAGACGTCCAACTTCATCACCAGCGATTCAACCAACCCGGACGGCCTGAACTGGAACCACCGGCTGATGATGGTTCCCGAGCCGCGCGCGGGCGAGCCCAACGACCGCGTGCTGCTGGCCGAGATGGGCAACGCGAACGGCGGCTACGTCGAAAGCCCGGTCTGGATCAACACGAACAACGGCGGCACACGCAACTACACCGCCGCCGCCCCCAGCAACAGCTACCGCTGGGTGGTGGACGACCACGGCGACGTGCGCGCCACGCTGACGCGGGAAGGTGACCGCTTCCAGGCCCACTGGCTGCCGCCGGGCAAGACGGAATGGGTGAAGCTCTACGACACGACCTTCTTCGACCAGCCTTTCGAGCTCGAAGGCGTGGCCGATGACGGCTCCCTGTACGTGAGCCACGTGCCCAAGGGCAGTTCGCAGCGGGTGCTGACGCGCTACGACGCCCAGGCCAAGGCGCCGGCGGAGCCGCCACTGGTGCGCGCACCGGGCTTCGACTTCCAGGGCCAGCTGCTCAGGCAGGGCGGCGTCGTGCTGGGCGTGCGCACCGTGGCCGACAGCGAAGCCACGGTCTGGCTGGACGAGCGCATGAAGAAGTTCCAGGCCCAGGTCGACCAGCTGATGCCCGGCAAGCTCAACCGCATCGACTGCCGGCGTTGCGGCCAGCCGGACATGGTGGCGATCGTCAACTCCTACACCGACCACGATCCCGGCAAGCTGTGGCTGTACCAGGCCAGGCCGGCCGAAGGCGAGAACCGCTGGCGGGCGCTCGGCCGCATCCGCGAAGCCGTCGATCCGGCGCAGATGGCCGGCGTGGACCTGCAGACCATCAAGGCCCGCGACGGCCGCGAGCTGCCGGTGTGGGTGACCCGCCCCGACGCTGCCAAGGGCCCGCTGCCCGCCGTCGTGCTGGTGCACGGCGGCCCCTGGGCGCGCGGCGTCGTCTGGCAGTGGAACGGCTGGGCGCAGTTCCTCGCCTCGCGGGGCTACGTCGTCATCGAGCCCGAGTTCCGCGGCAGCACGGGCTATGGCGACGAACATTTCCGCGCCGGCTGGAAGCAGTGGGGCCAGGCCATGCAGGACGACGTGACCGACGCGCTGCGCTGGGCGCAGCAGGCCGGGCTGGCGAGCGATAAGGCCTGCATCATGGGCGCCAGCTACGGCGGCTATGCCACGCTGATGGGCCTGGCAAAGGATCCCGACCTCTACCGCTGTGGCGTGGCCTGGGTCGCCGTTTCCGACCTGGAGCTGATGGTGCAGGGCTCATGGTTCGTGCGCGACGACCTGGCCATGTCGCGCCGGCTGACCACTGCCGACGTGATCGGCGATGCCACCCGGGACGCCGCCATGATCGCCGCCAACTCGCCGGTGAAGCTGGCCGCACGCATGAAGGCGCCGCTGCTGCTGGCCCACGGCGCCGAGGACGTCCGCGTGCCGCTGGCCCACGGCACGCGCATGCGCGACGCGCTGGCCGCCGCCGGCCGGCCGCCGGAATGGGTGGTCTACGCAGGCGAGGCGCACGGCTTCACGAAAACGGAGAACCGCATGGACTTCGCACGCCGGGTGGAGACCTTTCTCGCCAGACACCTGGCGCCAGCCAACCCCTGAGGGCGTCGACGATGCAAGCGACTGCGAAACGCTGGGCCGCTGCCGCCCTGCTCCTGCTGTCGGCCGTGGCCGGGGCCGCACCGCCGGCCGCAGAGGTGTTCTTCCGCGACCCCGACATCGCCGAGGCCGTGCTGTCGCCCTCGGGCCGCCAGCTGGCCGTCACCACGGCGCGCGGGCTCAAGCGCATCGGCCTGGCGGTCTTCGACCTCTCCACCGGCAAGGCCACGCGCACGGCCCAGTTCGGCGACGGCGACATCTCGCAAGTGCATTGGGTCAATGACAACCGGCTCATCTTCGGCGTTGTCGACCTGTCCGACGGCAGCGGCCGGCCCAACGGCGTGCCGGGCCTGTTCGCCGTCAATCCGGACGGCACCCAGCTGCGCCAGCTGGTGCGGCGCCAGAACCGGCCCGTCGTCACCGACGGCTCCATCCGCAACGAGCGCCTGCTCGACTGGAACCACCGCCTGCTGCGCGTGCCGGCGCCGAGCGGCGGCGAGGTCAGCGACGAAGTGCTGATCGCCGAAATCTCGCTGGACGAACGCCACATCGCCACGCCACTGTGGCTGAACACGCGCACCGCCCGTTACCGCTCGCCCGACGTCAGGCCGCCGCCCAACACGGTCGACTGGGTGACCGACAGCCGCGGCGAGCTGCGCGTGGCCATCGCGCGCAACGAGGGCCGTACGGCCACCTTCTGGCGCGGCCCCGGCGCAAAAGACTGGGAACCGCTGTACGAGGCCAGCGCGCTGGCCGTTCCCTTCGGCATCCAGGCGGTCGACGAGGCCGGTCAGCTCTTCGTGACGCAGCCACGGGGCAAGGCCGGCGAGGTGGTGCTGAGCCGCTACGACTTCGAACGCCGTGCGCCGGAAACCAAGCCCCTCGTCGTCACGCCCGGCTTCAACTTCAACGGCAGCCTCATCAGCGACGGCCCGGGCGCGGCCCTGGGCGTGCGCGTCATCACCGATGGCGAGACCACGGTCTGGTTCAACGACGCGCTGAAGGCCTTGCAGGGCGAGGCCGATGCCCGCCTGCCCGGCCGCATCAACCGCATCACCTGCCGGCACTGCGGCCAGCCCGACATGACGGCGCTGGTGCGCAGCTACAGCGACCGCGACCCCGGCCAGTTCTGGGTCTACCAGGCGCAGCCGCCCGCGGGCGAGAAGGCGTGGCGCGCGGTCGGTCGGGTGCGCGACGACGTCAAGCCGTCGGACATGGCGCAGATGGACTTCCACCGCATTGCCGCGCGCGACGGCCGCGACCTGCCGGTGTGGGTCACCAGGCGCGCCGACGCCAACAGCGCGCTGCCCGCCGTGGTGCTGGTGCACGGCGGCCCCTGGGTGCGCGGGAACGTGTGGGGCTGGCACGGCCAGGCGCAGTTCCTGGCGTCGCGCGGCTATGCCGTCATCGAGCCGGAATTCCGCGGCAGCACGGGCTATGGCCAGGCGCATTTCCGCGCCGGCTTCAGGCAGTGGGGCCAGGCCATGCAGAACGACGTGGCCGATGCGCTGCGCTGGGCGCTGAAACAAGGCATCGCCAGCGACAAGGCCTGCATCGTCGGCGCCAGCTACGGCGGCTACAGCGCCCTCATGGGCCTGGTGAATGACCCGGACCTGTACCGCTGCGGCGTGGCGGGGCTGGCCGTGACGGACCTGGAGCTGCTGCTCAAGGGCTCGTGGTGGGTGGACGACGACACCAGCAGCGAAAGCCGCAAGTACAGCCTGCCCGAGATGATCGGCGACCTGCAGAAGGACGCCCAGATGATCGCCGCCAACTCACCCGTGAAGCAGGCCGCGCGCATCAAGGCGCCTGTGATGCTGGCCTTCGGCGAGGACGACCGCCGTGTGCCGCTGGCGCATGGCAAGCGCATGCGGGATGCGCTGCGCGAGGCCGGCAACGAGCCGGTTTGGGTGACGTATCCCGGCGAGGGTCACGGCTTCGGCATCGTCGCGAACCGTGTCGACCATGCCGAGCGCATGGCGGCCTTCCTGGCCCGCTACCTCAGTCCCTGAACCCGTTGCCGTGCCGCCGCCACTCCGGCGGCTTCCACAGGTGGGCCAGCCGCATGCCCCAGGTCTTCTCCTGGGCCATGTCATGGAACATCGCCCGCCATTCGTGCGCGTTCAGCCAGAACAGGTTGTGCGTCGGGAACGGGTGCTCCAGGCCGTAATCGACCGGCGCCTCCTCCGGCACGAAGCTGCCGAACAGGCGGTCGAAGATGATCAGCGTGCCGCCGAAGTTGCGGTCGATGTATTGCGGGTTGCGGCCGTGGTGGGCACGGTGGTGGGACGGCGTATTGAAGATGAACTCGAACCAGGCCGGCATCCTGCCCACCCAGGTGGTGTGCACGAAGAACTGGTAGCCCAGGTTCAGCGACAGCGCGAACAGCACCCAGCGCGGCTCGAAGCCCAGCCACACCGCCGGCAGGTAGAAGAGCCAGTTGCCGGCGATGGGGTAGAACCAGCTCTGCCGCAGCGCCGTGCCGAAGTTCATCTTCTCCGAGCCGTGGTGCACGACATGGGCGCACCAGAACCAGCGGATGCGGTGGCTGCCGCGGTGAAAGCCGTAGTACAGCAACTCCACCAGCAGGAACAGGCCGACGAAGCGCCACACGGTGATGTCGATCGTGAAGAGCCGGTGGTCGTGGACCCAGCCCATGGCCGGCAGCACCAGCACCGTCAGCAGGAAGAGGTCGGCCACCAGATAGCTGCCGCCGCTGTTCAGGCTGTCGAAGCTGTCGCGGAAGTCGAACACGCCGGTCTTGCGAAAGCGCCAGGCCTCCAGGGCGATGAGGACGCCGAAGACCGGCGACAGCATGACGAGCGTCAGGTCGCGCCAGTCGAAGTGGCGTCGATACAGGTCGAGAACAACGTCGGGCAGCCAGTCCATGTCCGCCATGTTGACCGCAAACCGGCGCGTGCCCGCCAGCGGCAAACCCGCGGTCTGGGGCCACATGCGCGCGGAGCGTGCTGAAGGTCAAATCCTCGCTTGCCCTGACGGGCATGTCGAAACCGCGCGGACCGTGACGTATAGGGCAGACGAAAGAATCGCCCCGTCATACAGTGCCGGCTGCATCGACTGTCTGCCCGACCCGCGTGCGCTACGACCTGAGCAACCCTCATCTGCTGATAGCCGGCATTGTCATCACGCTAACTGCATTAGTTGGCGTGGAGCTGCTGCCCGCCCGCCGCCTCGAGCTGACCGTGCCGGGCACCGCCAACGGCCCCTTCCTGAACCGGCCGTACGACGCGCCGCAGGACGACCCGTCCGTGGGCTGGCTGGACGAAAGCAAGATCTCGCTGCGCTGCAATTACTCGACGCCGTACAGCTACATGGGCTGCGGCGTGACCTTTGTGCTGTCGGGCAACGACCCCACCCGCGGCCGGGATCTCAGCCGCTTCGACACCATCGAGCTGGATCTGTCCTACAAGGGCAATTCGCCCTTCGTCCGCGTCGCCGTGCGTGACTTCGACAGGCGGTTCTCCAAGGTGGAAGACGCCAACAGCTCGCGCTTCCACTCCGCCAACCTGCGGCCACGCGACCTGGGCAAGCCGGTGGAGCTCGACCTGAGCGAACTGACCGTGCCGGAATGGTGGATCCACCAGTACGACCTGCCGCGGGAGTTCAACCGCCCTGGCATGGAAAACGCCACGGCAGTCTCCATCGACCTGCCCTTCCTGAAGCCGGGCGAAGAGCATCAGATGGAGCTGCGCAGCCTGACGCTGAAGGGCCAGTGGGTCAGCCGCGACCGCGTCTACCTCGGCATCCTGTGCGCCTGGCTGCTCGGCGCCAGCCTGATGGTGCTGCGCGGCTGGGCCGACCTGCGCCGCAGCCACAACCGTCAACAGCGCGAGATCGACGCGCTCACGGTGCGCACCCGCCAGCTGCGCATCGAGCAGGAGAAGCTGCGCCGCCTGGCGACCATTGACGAGCTGACCGGCGTGCTGAATCGTCGCGGCATGGAGCAGTCGCTCGACGACTTCGAGGAAGCCGCCCAGGGCATGACGCTGGTGATGCTGGACGTCGACCACTTCAAGCATGTCAACGACCGACACGGGCATGACTGCGGCGACGAGGTGCTGCGCCGCGTCGCCGCCGTCGTCGCTGCCAACCTGCGGGCCAGCGACGTCTTCGGCCGCTGGGGCGGCGAGGAATTCCTGATCGCCTGCCAGGGTACGCGCCTGCGCGACGCGACGCGGCTGGCCGAGAAGCTGCGCGAGCGCGTGCAGCAGAGCGACATCGTCGTCGCCGGCAACCGCATCCCGGTGACCGCGAGCTTCGGCGTGGCGCTTGCTCCGCCCGGCGGGTCGGCTGCCGACGCGCTCAAGCGCGCCGATGCCGCCCTCTACCGCGCCAAGGAAGCGGGCCGCAACCTCGTCGAGATGGACCGCACGCTGCAGAGCGACTCGCCGACGACCGTGTGAGCCGCTCGCCCAGCCGCCGGAGCGGCTGGAGCGGCCAGGCGCTCGGCCCGAAGCGCAACGATCAGTGAACGACGCGGCCGAAGCCGAACTCGCCACCGTCCACATCCACCGGGATCACGGCCTTCGGCCCGAACCGGCCCTCCAGGATCAGCTTGGAGAGCGGATTCTCGATGCGCTGCTGGATGGCCCGCTTGAGTGGCCGCGCACCAAACACCGGGTCGAAACCGACCTTGGCGATCTCGTCCAGCGCCGCGTCGCTGACGTCCAGCTTCATCTCCAGCTTGTCCAGGCGCGCCTCGAGCTGGCGCAGCTGGATCCTGGCGATGGACTTGATGTTGGCCGCGTCCAGCGCGTGGAAGATGACCGTCTCGTCGATGCGGTTCAGGAACTCGGGCCGGAAGTGCGCCTTGACCTCGCCCCACACCGCCTGGCGGATGACCTCGTCGCTTTCGCCCGTCAGCGCCATGATGTGCTGCGAACCGAGGTTGGAGGTCATGACGATGACGGTGTTCTTGAAGTCCACCGTGCGGCCCTGGCCGTCGGTCAGGCGGCCGTCGTCGAGCACCTGCAGCAGCACGTTGAAGACGTCCGGGTGGGCCTTCTCGACCTCGTCGAGCAGCAGCACGGAGTAAGGCTTGCGCCGCACGGCTTCGGTCAGCGTGCCGCCTTCCTCGTAGCCCACGTAGCCGGGCGGCGCGCCGATCAGGCGGCTCACGGAATGCTTCTCCATGAACTCGCTCATGTCGATGCGCACCATGTGGTCGTCGCTGTCGAACAGGAAGCCGGCCAGCGCCTTGCACAGCTCGGTCTTGCCCACGCCCGTGGGGCCGAGGAACAGGAAGCTGCCGAGCGGCCGGTTCGGGTCACTCAGGCCCGCGCGTGAGCGGCGGATGGCATCGGACACGGCCTGGATGGCCTCGTCCTGGCCCACCACCCGGTCATGCAGCTTGGCTTCCATCTGCAGCAGCTTCTCGCGCTCGCCCTGCATCAGCTTGGAGACCGGAATGCCGGTGGCGCGCGCCACGACTTCGGCGATTTCCTCCGCGCCCACCAGCGTGCGCAGCAACCGCGGCCGGTTGGACGCCTGCGGGCCGGCCTCCTTGACCTGCGCCTCGTTGAGCTGCTTTTCCAGCTTGGGCAGGCGGTCGTACTGCAGCTCGGCGAGCTTGTTGAAGTCGCCCTTGCGCTTGAGTTCCTCGATCTGCTGCTTGATGCGGTCGATCTCTTCCTTCACATGCGCCGAACCCTGGGCCTGGGCCTTCTCCGAAGTCCAGATCTCTTCCAGGTCCTCGTACTCGCGCTGCAGCTTCAGCAGCTCGTCCTCGATCAGGCCGAAGCGCTTCAGCGAGCCCTCGTCCTTCTCCTTGCGCACGGCCTCGCGCTCGATCTTGAGCTGGATCATGCGGCGGTCGAGCCGGTCCATGGCCTCGGGCTTGGAGTCGATCTCGATCTTGATCTTGGCCGCC
>SEEY01000135.1 GCA_004211235.1 Rubrivivax sp. | reverse complement strand
ATCCAGAAGGAACTGGATGCGCTGCTGGCTGCGGGCAAGAAGGCACCGGCCAAAAAGAAGCCGGCCTGAGGCCGGCTTGCCTGCGCCGCGGGCGGGCGGCTACTTCAGGCTCTCGATCAGGTCGATGTACTGCTGCATCGCTTCATCGGTGCCGGTGCCCTTCAGTTCATTCCAGGCATCCCACTTGGCTCGGCCCACCATGTCGGTGAACCCGGGGCGCTTGCCGTCGACGTCGCCGGCGCTGCCTTGCTTGTACAACGCGTAGAGCTTCAGCAGCGTCATGTTGTCCGGCCGCTCGGGCAGGTTCTTCGATTCGGCCACGGCGGCTTCGAATTGTTCCTTCAGGCTCACGGGGGTTCTCCAGGCTGATTCGCGGGATTCGATCTGGTCACAATCGAATGACAGGGCCGACGAGTTTAGGCCCGCCAAAAACGACTTCCGAGGAGACACCGTGGGCCAGACCAGCGAACGAATGTCCAAGGTCGATACCGCCTGGCTGCGCATGGACACCGAGGCCAACCTGATGATGATCGTCGGGGTCTGGTCGATCCGCCCCGGCATCACGCTGGCGGCCCTGCGCGCGCGCGTGGCGGAGCGATTGCTGCAGTACCCGCGCTTTCGGCAGAAGGTCGTCGAGGACGGCCTGCTGGGCGCGCAGTGGGTGCTCGACAAGGATTTCGACATCGCCCGCCATGTCGTCTCGGAAGTGCCGCTGCCGCTGCCCGGCCAGGGCAACGACGAGGTGCTGCGCGAGCGAGTCGCCGAGCTGTGCTCCGAGCCGCTGGACCCGGCCCACCCGCTGTGGCAGATGCAGCTCATCGAGGACATGGGCGATGGCTCCAGCGCGCTGATCTGCCGCATTCACCACTGCATCGCCGACGGCATGGCGCTGATCGCGGTGATGCTGTCCATCACCGACGGCGGCCAGGCGCCGCCCCAGCGCGCCCGCAAGCCGGCCGCTGAGCCGCAGGAGGCCGACTGGCTGATGGACGCCTTTCTGCGGCCCCTTTCCAACATGACCGTCAAGGCCATCGGCATGACGGGCAAGGGCGTGGCTTTCGGCCTGGACCGCGCGATGGGTGGCGCGACGCCGATGGACTCGTCGCTGGAGATGGCGCGCATGGGTTATCAGGCCGTCTCCGATGTGGCGGCCTTCGCGCTGATGTCGGACGACTCGCCGACCCGGCTGAAGGGCAAGCCCGGCGCGAAGAAGACGGTCGCCTGGGACGACAGTCTGTCGCTGGACGAGGTGAAGGCGGTGGGCAAGGCGCTGGGGGCATCCATCAACGACGTGCTGCTGGCCTGCGCGGCCGGCGCCATCGGCCGCTACCTGGCCGACCGCGGGGAGGATCCGGCGGGCAAGGAGATCCGCGCGATGGTGCCCGTCAACCTGCGCCCGTTGGAGCACGCCTGGCAACTCGGCAACCGCTTCGGCCTGGTGCCGCTGGTGCTGCCCATCGGCATTGCCAACCCGGTCGAGCGGCTGTTCGCCGTACGGGCGCGCATGAGCGAGCTGAAAGGCAGCTTCCAGCCGGTGATGGCCTTCGGGCTGCTGTCGGTCGCCGGCCTGCTCATCAAGCCCGTGCAGCACGCGATGCTCAACCTCTTCGCCAGGAAGGCGACGGCCGTGATGACCAACGTGCCCGGTCCGGCCGAGTCGCTGAAGTTCTGCGGCTCGACGGTGGAGAAGGTGATGTTCTGGGTGCCGCAGTCCGGCGACATCGGCATGGGGCTCAGCATCCTGACCTACGCCGGCCGGGTGCAGTTCGGGCTGATCACCGACCAGGGCCTGTGCCCTGACCCCGAGGCCATCATTGCCAACTTCGCACCGGAGTTCGACAAGCTGCTGCTGCTGTCGCTGATGATGCCCTGGGGCCAGGACCCGGGCTAAGCGTCGCCGGCGCGCCCGGGCAGGGCGGTGACCCAACGAAAAAGGCGCTCCGAAGAGCGCCCTTGCTGGCTGGCTGAACGGCCGGATCAGAGGCGGAAGGGCTCGGCCTTCTTCTTCGTGGTGGGGCGGCCGGCGGCGGTCGGGTAGGCGGACATCACCTTGGCCGGGTCAGCCTTGTTGTCGAGGTAGGCGGCGTACTGCTGCGAGGTGCAGGGCAGCAGCTTGCCGGGCTTGGCCTCGCCCTTGTACTTGCCGGCGGAGTAGACGAACTGGTACTCGTTGGCAGCGACAGGCGTGCTGATGCTGCTGGTGTCGCTGTAGCTCTTGGCGCACTCGGCGCGCAGTTCGCCCTGCTCGGGCGTTTGCCTGTCGGCGGCCTGGGCGGAGAAGGCGGCGGCTGTGGAAAGGGCGGCGAGGGCAGGGATCAGGAACTTCATGGCGCTTGTCTCTTGTCTCGTTGAAGGGGGTGGTGCGATGGCTTGAAGCTTACGTCGCAGAGCGCCGGTGCGCACCCCCGGAAGCACGGGTGGCGGGCCGTGACGCAGTTCACGATCCGCCTTGCCGACCGTGACTTACTCCTCGAGTTCTTCCTTCGCCAGCTCGATATCCAGCAATTCCATCGCATCCAGCGCGACGCCCGCGGCCGCGTCGGCATACAGCTTCTCGGCCTCCTTCATGCGCTTGTCGCCCTCCAGCATGACGAGGCCGTTGGCCCGCTCGATCATCGCGATAGCGCTGGTCGGGTTGAGCTTCAGGGCCTGCTCGAACATCTTCAGCCCGGTGGCCGTGTCGGCGCCCTGGGTGCGGCCGAGCAGCTTGCCGACCTTGTCGATGACCTCGGCGTGGAAGGCACCGAGCGCGATGTGCGCATCGGCATGCTTGGGCGCCAGTTCGATCGTCGTCTCCAGCGCGTTCTTGACCTTGCTGCCCAGGCCCTGCGCCAGCGCCTTGGCGATGCTGATGCCCTGGCCGTAGCGACCGATGGCATAGGCCTGCCAGTACCAGGCGTTCGGATTCCTGGGCTCTTCGGCCTGCTGCGCCTCGGCCCGTTCGGCGATTTCCAGGAACATCTCCAGCTTCACCTTCTCCTTCTTCTCGAGGTAGTTGGCGTAGATGCCCTGGGCCTTGTTGGCGACGGTGATACCCGCGCCGCCGGCGGCCAGGCCGGCGTCGAAAGCAGCCTGGAAATCGCCGGCATGGAAATGGATCCAGGCCTGCACGACATCGGCGTTCTTGGGGAAGGGCTCGGCGTCACCGGCGTGCAGCCGCGCCCAGTGCTTCTTCAGCGTGGCGGGGGTGTAGACGAACGCGCTGTTGTCGTAGGGGAAGGCAGTCCACTTGGCCATCGCTTGTCTCCTGTCAGAGCGTGCTTGCGCTCAAGGTTGTTGGTAGTTGCCGGCAAGTTTGAAGAGATGTTCCCGGGAGGCCGGCTCCAGGTAGGGCAGCAAGAGGCTCAGCGCATGGAAGGCGCCGCGCAGCAGGGCTGCGCCGGCGCGCTCGGGCTCCAGCGCATGGCGCGGATCGCGCACGTATTCGTAGCTGAGCCAGTAGCTGACGACGACGACCATCGCGTTGGCCGTCGGCACCGCGTCGCGCAGCTCCATCTTCAGCGCCTCACCCAGATGCAGGCCCGACAGCACGTTGCGCATGGCCTGCTCCTTGGCGGCCAGCAGCGTCTGGAAGTGCGTCTCCAGCCGTCGGTTCTTGAACAGCAGATCGTTCAGGTCGCGGTAGAGGAAGCGGTGCTTCCAGATCAGCTCGAAGAGCATGTGGAAGAACAGCCAGGCGTCTTCCACGTTGCGCACGTTGTCGGCGGCAGCCAGCAGCTCGTTGAGCTCGGCCTCGAAGCGGCCGAACAGCGCGTTGACGAGTTCGTCCTTGGCCGGGTAGTGGTAGTAGAGGTTGCCCGGGCTGATCTTCAATTCCGCCGAGATCAGCGTCGTCGACACGTTCGGCTCGCCGAAACGGTTGAAGAGGTCCAGCGTCACCTCCAGGATGCGTTCGGCGGTGCGGCGGGGACGTTTGGGCGTGGGCATCGCGGGGCATTCTGGCAGCGTCCGTCGGCAAAAAGGGGGCGACTTTTAGAATGACCGGCTATGCCCAATTCGAGCTCTCCGCCCGCCATCTCCTTCGAGAACGTCAAGAAAACCTACCGGGGAGGGCAGCTCAAGGCGCTGGATGGGGTCACGTTCGACATCCAGCCCGGCGAGTTCTTCGGCCTGCTCGGCCCCAACGGCGCCGGCAAGACGACGCTGATCAGCGTGCTCGCCGGCCTGACCAAGGCGACGGAAGGGCGCGTGCGCGTGATGGGCCATGACGTCGTCGACGACTACGCTGCTGCCCGCAAGGCGCTGGGCGTGGTGCCGCAGGAGCTGGTGTTCGACCCGTTCTTCAGCGTGCGCGAGACGCTGCGCATCCAGAGCGGCTACTTCGGCGTGACGAACAACGACGCCTGGATCGACGAGCTGCTGCACAACCTGGGCCTCACCGACAAGGCCCACGCCAACATGCGCCAGCTGTCCGGCGGCATGAAGCGCCGCGTGCTGGTGGCGCAGGCGCTGGTGCACCGCCCGCCCGTCATCGTGCTGGACGAGCCGACGGCCGGGGTCGACGTGGAACTTCGCCAGACGCTCTGGCAGTTCATTGCGCGGCTGAACAAGGAGGGCCACACGGTGCTGCTGACCACGCACTATCTCGAAGAAGCCGAGGCCCTGTGCCAGCGCATCGGCATGCTGAAGGCCGGCCGCATCGTCGCGCTGGACCGCACGTCGCAGCTGCTGGCCGGCACGGCGTCGACGATGCTGCGCTTCAAGACCGATGCGGCGCTGCCGGCCGACATCGCGGCGCGGGCTCGCGTGACCGGGCGCATCGTGCAGGTGACGGCGCATGACGCGCACGAGGTGGAGACGACATTGGCCGGGTTGCGAGGGCAGGGCGTGCCCATCGAAGACCTGGAGATCGGCCGCGCCGATCTTGAAGATGTCTTCCTGGAAATCATGCAGGGAGCCCAGGCATGAGCGCCGCGCCGGGCCGTCCCAAGCAAGCTGGCTCCCGCCTGGCGGGACAGAGCGAAGCGCGAAGGGTGCACACGTTCAGCGGCGCCCGCACCCTGTTCTACAAGGAAGTCCTGCGCTTCTGGAAGGTCGCCACCCAGACCGTCGGCGCGCCGGTGTTGACCGCGGTCATGTACCTGTTCGTGTTCGGGCACACGCTGGAAGACCATGTGAAGGTCTACGACACGGTCGGCTACACGCAGTTCCTGATCCCCGGCCTCGTCATGATGAGCGTGCTGCAGAACGCCTTCGCCAACAGTTCGTCCAGCCTGATCCAGAGCAAGATCACCGGCAACCTCGTCTTCCTGCTGCTGACGCCGCTGTCGCCGCTGGCCTGGTATGTCGCCTACGTGGGCGCGGCCGTCGTGCGGGGCGTGGCTGTGGGCACCGGCGTGTTGCTGGTCACGTTGTGGTTCGCGAGGCCGGGTCTCGACAACCTGGCCTGGATATTGGCATTCAGCCTGCTCGGCGCCGGCTTGATGGGCACGCTCGGCCTCATTGCCGGCCTGTGGGCCGAGAAGTTCGATCAGCTGGCCGCCTTCCAGAACTTCATCATCATGCCGATGACCTTCCTGTCCGGCGTCTTCTACTCGGTGCATTCGCTGCCAGGTTTCTGGCAGGGCGTCAGCCACGTCAACCCGTTCTTCTACATGATCGACGGCTTCAGGCGCGGGTTCTTCGGCGTCAGCGACGTGTCGCCGTGGATCAGTCTCGGGGTCGTCTCGGTGAGCTTCGCCGTGGCCGCGGGCCTCGCTTTGTCGCTGCTGAAGAGCGGCTACAAGATACGTTCCTGACGGAAGGTTTTGCGATGCGCCATTCGGGGCATCGCCAACTCCCTAAAATCCCGGGTTTCCCCCGAGGACCGATCCATGGCCGACCCGACCCCGCAAGAAGTGCGCGACTTCATCGCCGCAGGCCTGCCCTGCGCGCATCTCGAAGTCGAGGGCGACGGCCGCCATTTCTTTGCGACCATCGTGTCGGACGAGTTCGCTGGCCTGACCCGCATCAAGCGCCACCAGCGCGTCTACGCCGCCCTGGGCGAGCGCATGCGCGAGCAGATCCACGCGCTGTCGATGAAGACGCTGAGCCCCGAAGAATGGAGCGCGAAATGAGCGCCACTGAACGGGGCCTGACGCTGGCGCTTTCCAAGGGCCGCATCTTCGAAGAGACCCTGCCGCTGCTGCGCGCTGCCGGCATCGAGGTGCTGGAAGACCCGGAAACCTCGCGCAAGCTGATCCTGCCGACCAACCAGGACGGCGTTCGCATCGTCATGGTCCGCGCCAGCGACGTGCCGACCTATGTGCAATACGGCGGCGCCGATCTGGGCGTGGCCGGCCGCGATGTGCTGCACGAGCAGGCGCTGGCCCAGGGCGGATCGCACGGCCTGTACCAGCCGCTGGACCTGAACATCGCCCGCTGCCGCATGAGCGTGGCCGTGCGCGCCGACTTCGACTACGCCGCTGCCGTGAAGCAGGGTTCGCGCATCCGCGTGGCCACCAAGTACACCGAGATCGCCCGCCAGCACTTCGCCGACAAGGGCGTGCACGTGGACCTCATCAAGCTCTACGGCTCGATGGAGCTGGCGCCGCTGACCGGCCTGGCCGAGGCCATCGTCGACCTCGTTTCCACCGGCGGCACGCTGCGCGCGAACAGGTTGGTGGAGGTGGAGCACATCATGCAGATCTCGTCGCGCCTGGTCGTCAACCAGGCCGCGCTCAAGCTCAAGCGCGACCTGCTGCGTCCGTTGATGGACGCCTTTGCGCAGGCGGTTGCCGCATGAACCTGGTCCGCCAACTGTCGACTGCCGACGCCGACTTCGCCACCGAATTCGAACGTCTGCGCCACTGGTCTGCCGAGACGGACTCGGCCATCGAAGGCCGTGTCGCCGAGATCCTGGCCGACGTGCAGCAGCGCGGCGACGCAGCCGTGCTGGACTACACGGCCCGCTTCGACCGCGTCAGCGCTGGCAGCGTTGCCGCTCTGGAGATCGGCCAGGCCGAACTGCAGGCCGCGCTGGCCGCCATCACGCCCGCGCAACGCGATGCACTGGAAGCTGCCGCCCGCCGCGTGAGGTCGTATCACGAGCGCCAGCTGCAGGCCTGCGGCCTGAGCTGGAGCTACCGCGACGAAGACGGCAACCTGCTCGGCCAGAAGGTCACGCCGCTGGACCGCGTCGGCATCTACGTGCCCGGCGGCAAGGCGGCCTACCCGAGCAGCGTGCTGATGAACGCCATTCCGGCGCACGTGGCCGGCGTGCCGGAAATCATCATGGTCGTGCCGACGCCGGACGGCGCGCGCAACCTGCTGGTGCTGGCCGCGGCAGCCGTGGCCGGCGTGCACCGCGTCTTCACCGTCGGCGGCGCCCAGGCCGTGGCCGCGCTGGCCTACGGTACGGCCACCATTCCGCGCGTCGACAAGATCACCGGCCCCGGCAACGCCTACGTGGCCTCGGCCAAGAAGCATGTGTTCGGCCAGGTCGGCATCGACATGATTGCCGGCCCGAGCGAGATCCTCGTCATCGCCGACGGCACGACGCCGCCCGACTGGGTGGCGATGGACCTGTTCAGCCAGGCCGAGCACGACGAGCTGGCGCAGAGCATCCTGCTCAGCCCCGACGCGGCCTACCTCGCCGCCGTGCGCGCCAGCATGGAGCGCCTGCTGCCCACGCTGCCGCGCGAGGCCGTCATCCGTGCGTCCCTGCAAGGCCGCGGCGCGCTGATCCTGACCCGCTCGATGGAAGAGGCCTGCGAGATCAGCAACGCCATCGCGCCCGAGCACCTGGAAATCAGCGCCGCCGAGCCGCAGCGCTGGGAGCCGCTGCTGCGCCATGCCGGCGCGATCTTCATGGGCGCGTACACGAGCGAGAGCCTGGGCGACTACTGCGCCGGCCCCAACCATGTGCTGCCAACGGCCAGCACCGCGCGCTTCTCGTCGCCGCTCGGCGTGTACGACTTCCAGAAGCGCAGCAGCCTCATCGAAGTGAGCGCGGAGGGCGCCCAGGCGCTGGGCCGCATCGCCTCGGTGCTGGCGCACGGCGAGGGCCTGCAGGCGCATGCACGTGCGGCCGAACTGCGCCTGCGCTAGCCAGCGTTGAAAAGACACGAAGTTCGTGTAACACGAACTTCGTGTGATACTGCGGTCCATGAAGAACGTCACCGTGTCCATGGACGATGCCGTCGCCGAATGGGCGCGGCTGGAGGCGGCGCGGTGCAACACCAGCGTGTCGCGCCTGCTGGGTGAGCTGCTCGCCGAGAAGATGCAGCATGACGACGCCTACGAGCGTGCGCTGCAGGACTGGCTGCACCGCGAGCGGTCGTGGGCCTCGGACGGCCAGCCCTATCCTGGACGGAGCGTGCTGTGAAGGACGCCGTCTTTGTCGACACCTCCGTGCTGCTGTTCAGCGAAGACGGCGCCCGTCCGGCCGAGCGTGAGCAGGTGCTCGCCTGGCTGCGCGAGCTGTGGGCCAGCCGCACCGGCCGCGTCTCGGTGCAGGTGCTGAACGACTTCTACCTGCTGGCCACCCAGCGCGTGAACCCGCCCATGCCCCAGGGCGACGCACGCGCCGAGGTGCGCCGCTACCAGCACTGGCGGCCTTGGGGCGTGGACCAGGCCACGGTCGATGCCGCCTGGTCGCTGGAG
>SEEY01000838.1 GCA_004211235.1 Rubrivivax sp. | reverse complement strand
CCGAGGAAGCCGGCCGCTGCCTGGCCATGCGCATCATGAACGGCAAGCGACCCATCACCGTCGTGCTGCTCGATGCCGACGGCTCGGCCAACCGGCTGCGCGACGCCTCGCTGATCCGCAAGTCGCTGGCCCGCCAGCCATGATGTTCAGGCGCAACCTGCTGGCCGCCAGCGGCGCGGCGCTGGCGCTGCCGGCCGCCGCGCTCGATTTCGTGCCGCCGCGCCCGCCCGCGGCGATGCGCGTCGACACCGACCGCATCATCGACATCGCCACCGGCATCCGCCCGTTCCGTGCGCAAGGCCCTCGCATCGAAGTCGAGCGGCTGTTCGGCAAGGCTGTCCTCCATCACTACGGCCACGGCGGCAGCGGCTGGTCGCTGTCCTGGGGGTCCGCCCAGCAGGCCGTGGCGCTGCTGCAGGCCGCCGCCCGCCCCGGCGAGCGCATCGCCGTCATCGGCTGCGGCGCCATCGGCCTGACGACCGCACGCACGGCGCAGCGGGCCGGATTCAAGGTGCGCATCTACGCACGGGACCGCCCGCCGCGCGTCCATTCCTCGGCCGCCACCGGGCTGTGGACGCCGGACTCCCGCATCGTCACGCGCGAACACGCCAGCGACACCTGGGCGGCCGCCTGGGAGGCCATGGCGCGTGCCTCTTTCAAGATGCATCAGAGCTTTCTCGGCCTGCCGTCGGCGCCCGTCGAATGGCATGACGGCTACCTGCTGTCGGACGACGGCTTCGACTCGCCGCTGCCCGGCTATGCCGCCCACGGCAGCGAGCCGGACTACCCCGATCTCGCGCCACGCATCGCCGACCTGCGGCCGCAGGGCAAGGCCCTGGCGCCCGGCGAGCACCCTTTCCGCACCGCCCATGCGCGCCGCTTCACGCAGCTCGTCTTCAACATCCCGGCCTACCAGCGCCTGCTGCTGGACGACTTCGCCCGTGACGGCGGCGAGCTCGTGCAGCGTGAGCTTCGCCAGCCGCGCGACCTCGCCCGCCTGCCCGAGCGCGACGTCGTGAACTGCACCGGCGACGGTGCCCGCACGCTGCTCGGCGACGCCAGCCTGACCCCCGTGCGCGGCCAGACGGCTCGCCTGATCCCGCAACCGGAGGTCGACTACGCGGTCATCTACCGCGGCCACAACGTCGTCGCGCTGCCGCGCCGCGACGGCCTGCTCGTCGCCGCGATGGGCGAGCACGATTTCGGCAATGCCGACCTGCAACCCGACCGCGAACACTCCGAGAACGCGGTGCGGCGGCTCGCGGCGCTGTTCTAGAAAGTCTCCCAGGCGCCCTCGCCGCCGCCGGATGGCGGTGTCGGCGACGAGGCAGCCGGCCGCGGAGCCGGCGCCGCTCCAGCGTGCGCGCGCGGAGCGGACCGAGCTGTCGGCAAGGCCTTGCGCGCAGGCGTCACGGGGCGCGGCGGCGGGCGCGGCGCTGGCGGGTGCGCTGCCGCCGCCAGCCCCGATTCGACCCGGAAGGCCGCGACCGCTTCGGCCAGCCTTGCCGTCTGCATGCGCATGCTCTCGGCGGCAGCGGCTGTCTGCTCCACAAGTGCGGCGTTCTGCTGGGTCGCCTGATCCAGCTGGCTGACGGCGGCATTGATCTGGCCCACGCCCTCGCTCTGCTCGCGGCTGGACACCGTGATCTCGCCGACCAGGTCGGTCACCTTGCGCACTTCGGTCACCATCTGGGTGATGGTCTCGCGCGCGGCGAGTACCTGGGTGCTGCCGCTCTCGACCTTGCTGACGCTATCACCGATGAGGCTCTTGATCTCCTTGGCTGCATCCGCGCTGCGCTGGGCCAGCAGTCTGACCTCCCCCGCGACGACCGCGAACC
>SEEY01000837.1 GCA_004211235.1 Rubrivivax sp. | reverse complement strand
CTATGACGATGCGGTGCGCCAGTTCCAAGCTGCGGCGCGGCAGGCGGTGCGCGAAGTCGAGCAGGCGCTGGTCCGGCTCGACAGCACTGCGCGCCGCAGCGCCGACGCCGTGGTGGCGGTGGAAGGCTATACAGCCTCCTTTGCCGGCATCGAGGCGCGCTACCGCGGCGGCCTGGCGAGCCTGCTGGAACTGGAAGAAGCACGCCGGGTCCGCCTGGCGGCCGAAACCGCGCTGCTCTCGCTGCAGAATGAACGCACCGCCGCCTGGATCACCCTGTACCGCGCCGCGGGCGGTGGCTGGGACGGCGTCCTGGAACAACAAGCACGCGTGGACAACAGCCGCGGCGCCAGCGAAAAACCATGAAAAAATCCCATTCGAAGATCATCATCGCGGCGCTGCTGCTGGCCGTCCTGGCCGGCGGCGCTTTCCTGCTGGCCGGCCGCAGCGCACCGCAACCGGAAGCCGCCGTACCCAAGGCGGCGCTGACGGTGACCGCCGTGCGGCCGGAAACGGCCGACATGCCGCGCCGGCTGGTAGCCAACGGCAACGTCGCGGCCTGGCAGGAAGCCATCATCGGCAGCGAGGCCGGTGGCCTGCGGCTGACTGACGTGCGCGTCAATGTCGGCGACAGCGTGCGCGCCGGCGACGTGCTGGCGGTGTTTTCCGCCGACGCGGTGCAGGCCGACATGGCGCAGGCGACGGCGGCGCTGATGGAAGCCGAAGCTGCCGCCGCCGATGCCGCCAACAACGCTGCGCGCGCGCGGACGCTGAAGGACAGCGGCGCACTGTCGACGCAGCAGATCAACCAGTTCATCACCGGCGCGCAGACCGCGCAGGCCCGGGTGGAAGCGGCCCGTGCCGCGGTGTCGACGCAACGCCTGCGCCTGCGCTACACGCGGGTGCTGGCGCCGGACGACGGCATTATCTCGGCCCGCACGGCCACGGTCGGCGCCGTGGTGCCGGCGGGCGCCGAGCTGTTTCGCATGATCCGGCAGGGCCGGCTCGAATGGCGAGCCGAAGTGACCGCGACCGAGCTGGGCAGCATACGGCCCGGCGCTGTCGCCACGCTGGCGGCGCCCGGCGGCGCGACCATCGCTGGCCGGGTGCGCATGATCGCGCCGACGGTGGACGTGCAGAGCCGCACCGCGCTGGTCTATGTCGACCTGCTGCCGCCCGATAGCGGCGCGTTGCCGGTGCGCGCCGGCATGTACGCACGCGGCGAGTTCGAGCTGGGCAGCGCGCCGGCGCTGACCGTGCCGCAGCAGGCAGTCGTGGTGCGCGACGGCTTCAGCTATGTGTTCCGGCTCAATGCCGACAGCCGCGTTAGCCAGGTCAAGGTGCGCACCGGGCGGCGCCTGGGCGAGCGGCTGGAACTGGTCGAGGGCGTCGCCCCTGACGCGTTGCTGGTGCTGGAGAACAAGACGAGTCGCGTCGTGTTCGGCCCGCTGGGCAGCCTGTGCGGCATGCTGTGCGGCGCTTTCTTCTCTGACAGCCTGGCAACATTCGCCAGCGCATTGGCCATCGGCCGGCTGGTCGGCATTGCGCTGCTGTTCTCGGGCATTGCCTACCGCTGGTGCGGACTGGCAGCCGTCGGCGAGCACCTGCGGCGCGGCGTGCGCTTCCTGGTGCCAGACACCTTGGGCCTCGTCGCCGAGCAGATGGCGGTGCTTCTCGTCACGCCGTTCGCCACGCGTGCCGAGCTCGGCCAGTTCGGCCTGTGTCGCCAGTTCCTGACCGTGGCTGAAACGCCGCTGTGGTCTCGCCTGGTGGTCTGGTACCCGCGCCTGTGCGCCGATCCCTCGTTGCTGCATGGGCTGCGCTGGCAGATGTTCCTGCGC
>SEEY01000836.1 GCA_004211235.1 Rubrivivax sp. | reverse complement strand
GTCCATGATGGCGATCACATCGTCGATGTCGTGCATCAGCGTGCTTTCGGTGATCTCGAGTTCGAGCCAGGACGGGGCTAGGCGGTAGCGCGCCAGCGTGTCGGCCACGCGGCCCGGCAGCGATGCGGTGAATTCGCGCGCCGAGACATTGACGGCCAGGCGGAACGGCGGCAGGCCGGCGCCCTGCCAGACCGCGGCCTGGGCGCAGGCGCGTTCCAGCACCCATTCGCCGAGCTGCACGATCAGGCCGGTGCTTTCGGCCAGCGGGATGAAGTCGCCGGGCGGGATCATGCCACGCTGCGGGTGGCGCCAGCGCACCAGCGCTTCGGCGCCGACCAGGCGGCTGCTGCCGATCTCGAATTTCGGCTGGTAGTGCAGCACCAGTTCGCCGTGGCCGAGGGCATGGCGCAGGCCGGATTCGATCTGCATGCGCTGCTGCATGCCTTCGTTCATGTCCATGCGGTAGAAAGCGACGCTGTGGTCGGGATTCTCGGCCTTTTCCTTGGCCCGCTGCATGGCGATGTCGGCCATGCGCAGCAGGGTCTCGGCATCCTGGCCGTCCTGCGGGTAGACGGCGATGCCGATGCTGGCGCCGACGCGCAGCTCGTGCTCGCCGACCTGCAACGGCGCCGCCAGGCAGGCCTGCAGCTTTTGCGCGACCGTGGTGGCTTCGAAGTGCTGGCGGATGTCGAACAGGCCGACCGCGAATTCGTCGCCGGACAGGTGCGCCACCACGTCTTCGTCGCGCAGCGCGCCGCGGAAGCGCTCGGCCACCCGGCGCAGCAGTTCGTCGCCGACGCGGCGGCCGAGGGTGCCGTTGATCAGCTTGAAACGGTTCAGGTCGATGTACAGCACGCAGGCAATGGCGTCGTTGCGCTGGGTGACGGTGAGCGCCTGCTCGACCAGGCGCCCGAACAGGGTGCGGTTGGGCAGGCCGGTGAGTTCCTGGTAGTAGGCCAGGTGGTGCAGGCGTTCTTCGGCCTGCTTGCGCTCGGTGATGTCGGTCAGGTAGGCGATCAGGCCGATCGGGTGGTCTTCGAGGTCTCGCAGCGGCGACAGCGACAGGCTGGCCCAGAAGACCTCACCGGACTTCTTTCGGCGCCGTACCTCCATCATGCGGCCGCCGTGCTCGGCGAAGGCGTCGGGGATGTCCTCCGGTGGGTGATGCGGGTCTTGATCGGCGTACAGGAACAGGATGTGGCGGCCGACCGCTTCCAGCCCGCTGTAGCCGAACAGCTGCTCGGCGCCGCGGTTCCAGCTGGTGATGTAGCCCATGAGGTCGGTGGTCAGCACCGATTCGTGGATCTGGTCGAGGATCTGGGACTGGTGCGCCAGCTGGGCTTCGACCTGGGCGTAGGCGTGGGTCGTGCGCTGGGCCAGCGCGTGCACCTGCAGCAGCGTGGCGGTGAGGCCGGCCAGGCCGTCGAGCTGGCGCCGGTCGTCCGCGTCGTAGCTGCGGCCCGCCACCCGGTAGCGGCCGAAGCGCTCGGCGCCGGCGGCCACGTCCTGCCCCAAGATCCCCTCTTCCGGGGCGGACGCCGGCCCCGCTCCCGTGTCGAAGCTGCCCTCGGGGCTGGCCAGCAGCGCCGCGGCGATGCGTCCCAGTGCCGCATGCAGGGGCGCGCCGCGCAGCTTGAGCACGGCGTCGCAGACGGCGGCGCTGCTGGCGGCCAGGTCGAGCGGTGCCGGTTCGGTGAGGTGCAGCTCAGACATTGCGTACTACCTGGATCGCCCAGTGATGGGCATGGAGCTGGGCTTGCCACCAGCCGGCGGCGTCGACGCCGGCCGCGGCCAGCAGCGCCGGGTCCGGACGGCCGGCGGCGGCCAGCTGCAGGCGCT
>SEEY01000134.1 GCA_004211235.1 Rubrivivax sp. | reverse complement strand
AAGAAGGCGGCCCTGTGGACCGAGGTCAAGGACAAGCTCAACCAGAGCGGCTCGGGCCTCTCGGGTGGTCAGCAGCAGCGCCTGTGCATTGCGCGCGGCATCGCCATCAAGCCCGAGGTGCTGCTGCTCGACGAGCCCTGCTCGGCGCTGGACCCGATCTCCACCGGCAAGATCGAGGAACTGATCCACGAGCTGAAGAGCGACTACACCGTCGCCATCGTCACCCACAACATGCAGCAGGCCGCGCGCTGCTCCGACTACACGGCCTACATGTACCTCGGTGACCTCATCGAGTTCGGACCGACCGCTGAGCTCTTCATGAAGCCCAAGCGCAAGGACACCGAGGACTACATCACCGGCCGTTTCGGCTAAGGAATCGCCATGGTAGACAAGCATCTCTCCACCCAATTCGATGCCGAACTGAGCGGCATCTCGACCCGCGTGCTCGAAATGGGCGGCCTCGTCGAGGCGCAGGTGGCGCAAGCCGTGCAGGCGCTCAGCGACTTCAGCCCCGAGTCAGCCGACGAAGTGCTGGCGCGCGAAGGCCGCGTCAATGCGATGGAAATCGAGATCGACCGCGATCTCTCAACCATCATCGCGCGCCGCCAGCCTACCGCCCGCGACCTGCGCCTGCTGATCGCCATCAGCAAGAGCATCGCCAACCTCGAGCGCGTCGGCGATGAGGCCGCGCGCATCGCCCGCACCGTGCAGCGCCTCGTGGCCAGCGGCGTGTCGAGCCGGCTGCGCGTGCCGATGTCCGACCTCAGCTTCGAAGCCGAGCTTGCCACCGGCCAGTTGCGCAAGGCGCTCGACGCGTTCGCCCGCCTGGACGTGGAGCGTGCGCTGGACGTGCTCAAGCATGACGACGAGATCGACAAGGAGTTCGACGGCCTGCTGCGCAAGCTCATCACCTACATGATGGAAGACCCGCGCACCATCTCCTCGTCCATCGACCTCGTCTTCGTCGCCAAGGCCATCGAGCGCGTCGGCGACCACGCCAAGAACCTGGCCGAGGTCGTCATCTACGTGGTGAAAGGCCAGGACGTGCGCCACAACACGCCCGAAGCCGTTGAAACCATGGTTCGATGAAGCAGCCCCTCGTCCGACGAGTATTTCGGCCGATCCCCCGAGGGGATGCGGGCCGGCTTGGGAGCGGCCCGGCGCTCGCCCCGCTGAACCTGGAGTTCAAACAATGAGTCGAATCCTTGTGGTGGAAGACGAATCGGCCATCGCCGAACTGATCTCCATCAACCTGCGCCATGCCGGTTTCGAAATCACCATCGCCGGCAGCGCCACGCAGGCGCAGTACGAGGTGGACCGGGTGCTGCCCGACCTCGTCGTGCTGGACTGGATGCTGCCCGGCCAGAGCGGCGTGGCCCTGGCGCGCCAGTGGCGCAGCGCGGCGCGCACGAAGGAGCTGCCCGTCATCATGCTGACGGCGCGTGCCGAGGAAGGCGACAAGATCGCCGGCCTGGACGCGGGCGCCGACGACTACATCACCAAGCCCTTCTCGACCAACGAGCTGCTGGCCCGCATCCGCGCCGTGCTGCGCCGCAAGGCGCCCGAGGCGCTCGACAGCGCCGTCGAGATCGGCCCGCTGTTGCTCGACCCGGGCACGCGCCGCGTCAGTCGCGACGGCGCCGAGGTGAAGCTCGGCCCCACAGAGTTCCGCCTGCTGCATTTCCTCATGACCCACCCCGAGCGCGTGCACAGCCGCTCGCAGTTGCTGGACCGCGTCTGGGGCGACCACGTCTTCATCGAGGAGCGCACCATCGACGTCCACGTCAAGCGGCTGCGCGAGGCGCTGGAACGCGTGCAGTGCGCCCGCATGATCGAAACCGTTCGCGGTGCCGGTTATCGCCTGACCCAGCAGAGCAGCGCGCTCTCCGCCTGAGGCTCGACCGCAGTACATGACCTGGCTCCTGCCGCGACTCGTGATGGCCTTGGTGGCCACGCTGCTCGGTTTCGTCATTGGCGCGGTGGTCCGCACGGCCACCGGCATCGACAGCCTGGGCCTGGGGATCGGCGTCGTCAGCGGCGTCGTGCTGATGATGCTGGTGGACGCCGTGCGCGGCCACAGACTGCTGAGCTGGCTGCGCGGCAAGCAGCTCGAGAACGCACCGCGGGATACCGGCCTGTGGGGCGAGATCGGCTATCGCATCGAGCGCGCCGTGCGCGACCGGGACCGCGACGTCGGCCGTGCCAGGCTGGACCTGCAGCAGTTCCTGTCCGCCATCGAGGCCTCGCCCAACGGCGTGCTGATGCTGGACATGCAGGAGCAGATCGTCTGGTGCAATCGCGTCGCGGCTGACCATTTCTCGCTGGACCCGCAACGGGACCTGCGCCAGCGCATCACCAACCTCGTGCGCGCGCCGGCCTTCGTCGCCTACCTGCAGGCCGGCAACTTCGCCGAGCCGCTGGTGCTGGGCAACAGCCGCGGGCCGGGCACGCTGTCCATCGTCGTGCGCGAGTACGGTGCCGGCATGCGCCTCGTGCTGTCGCTGGACATCACCGAGCGCCTGCGCTCCGAGGGCATGCGGCGCGATTTCGTCGCCAACGTGTCCCATGAGATCCGTACGCCGCTGACGGTGCTGTCCGGCTTCATCGAAACCATGCATTCGCTGCCCTTGACCGCGGTGGAGCGCGAGCGCGTGCTGGTGCTGATGAACCAGCAGACGCAGCGCATGCAGACGCTGGTCGCCGACCTGTTGACGCTGGCCCAGCTCGAAGGCAGCCCGAGGCCGGCGCCGGACCGCTGGGTGAACCTGGACAACCTGTTGCTGCGCATCGCGGCCGACGCCGACGTGCTGTCCGCCGGTCGCCACCGGTTGAGCCTCAGGCCCGAGACAGGGATCGAGCTGGCCGGCATCGAAAGCGAGCTGCTGAGCGCCGTGGCCAACCTCGTGACGAATGCCGTGCGCTACACGCCCGACGGCGGCGCGGTCGACGTCGCCTGGCGGCTGCTGGAAGACGGCAGTGGCGAGCTCGCCGTCATCGACACCGGCCTGGGGATCGCGCGCGAGCACATCCCGCGGCTCACCGAGCGCTTCTACCGTGTCGACGGCAGCCGCTCGCGCGAGACCGGCGGCACGGGCCTGGGCCTGTCCATCGTCAAGCATGTCATGCAGCGCCACGGCGGCGAGCTGATGGTGCAGAGCGAGGTCGGCAAGGGCTCGCGATTTCGCCTCGTCTTCCCGGCGGCGCGCGTGCGTCAGGCCAGCGATTCGGCGCTGGGCGATGAAGCAGCGTTCAACGCCGCGGCGCTGTCAGATCTTTGATCGGCCCAGCAGGACGAGACTGGCGCTGCCGCTGCGATCCGTCGGCCGCCTCACCTGCGCGATGACCTGCCAGCCCTGAGGCGTCGGCTGTCCTGCCGACAGCACCCCATAGGCGCAGGCCGAGCCGGCCAGCGAACCGCGGCCCTCTACCCGCCATCCACCGTGCCATTCCAGTGCCGCCAGCGTCGGCAGGCTCTGCCCCGGCGCGGCCAGGCATGGCTGGTCCGGCGGCAGGTGAGCCTTCAGGCGCGACACGAGCGGCGCCAGGCTGCGCGCGTAGTCCAGCGGTGGCAGCAGCAGGCTCATGACGAGCAGCCAGCCCAGAGCCACGCCGCCCGCCGGCAGCGCCAGGCTTTTCCACAGCGCATGGCGGTGCCGCGCCGTGCGCCAGCGCACCAGGGCCAGCCAGGCCGCGGTTGCAGTCAGTGCAAACACCAGGGCCAGCGGACTGAAGCTGGGCTCGAAGCCCTCGGCCAGCCGGCGGAGATTGGCCAGCGGCCGGGACGGCCAGCCGGTATGCATCGACAGGTAGTAGAGCCAGCCGAACAGCGCCACGGCCGAGAAGATGAAGACGCAGAACCAGTCGACCGCGGCCGCGAACCCGCGGCTCAGCGTCGGCAGCGCGAAGGCCGCCAGGATGGCCAGCGATGGCAGCGCAAGCAGCAGCGCACGGTCCGAGCCGTCCATGCCGATGCAGGCGGCCAGGGGCACCAGCAGCGCGATGGTCGGCACCGTGATGTGGCGGCGCAGGCCGTGGCGGCGCCAGCGCCAAAGAGTCCAGAGCGCCAAGGGGCCGGCGGGCCAGCAGAACCATGCCAGCAGGCTCAGCAGCGAGATGACATCCAGACCGGAATGCATGCGCCAGGCCCAGCCGTCGAAGGCCCAGGCGGCCAGCACGCTCAACGTCAACGCGCCGAGCAGCCAGACGCGCTGCGCCTTCGCCTCGGCATGGCTCGAACGGTGGTTGAGGAACACGCCGAGCACGCCCAGGGCGCAGGCGACCGTCGGCGCATCGCTGGCTGCCAGAACCGGCAGCGCGAACAGGACGGCGATGCGCGACCGGCCGCGTCGGAACGGCGCTGCGGCCAGCCCGTAGAGGTAGACCGAGACCGCCAGCAGTTGCACCAGTTCCGGCGTGGTCTCGTGACCAAGCCGGAGCAGGCCCAGCGACGCCATCAAGGCCAGCAGGGCGCCATCGGCCAGCGCGCGGGCGTAGTCCACGGCTTGCGCCTCACCGCCGAAGGCGAAAGCGACGGGCTGCGCGGCCTCGGTGCGTGCGAGGTGGAAGCAGGCGTACCAGCTGGCGATGAAAACGCCCGCCAGCACGAGGCCATAAGGCAGGCGCGCGGCAATGGGGGCGTCGAGGAAGGGCAGGGCCTTGATGGCCAGCGCGCCCAGCCAATAGGGCAGCGGGCCGCCCTCGGCCGGAATGCCGGCGATGACCGGCTGCCACCAGTGCGCATGTCCCTGGGCGATGCTGACCATGAAGCCGAAAGCCGTCAGGTCGTCATTGCGCCAGGGGTCGCGGCCGAAGATGCCGGGCAGCAGATAGGCCGCGCAGAGCAGGATCAGCGCCAGCCTCGGCAGGCGCTCGACGCCGCGCTCGGCGACGATGGCGGGAGTGGGGAGATTCACGCGCGAGAGTTCGTTGAAACCGGCCGGCATGATGCCGTCAAACGGCGGTCACGCATGAAAAAAGGGTCCAAAAGCAAAAGGGCAGCGAATGCTGCCCTTTGACGTAGGTGACGTGGGTGCGGCCAGACAGCCGCAGCCGATCACTTCTTGAGGTGAGCGAACTTGTTGCGGAACTTCTCGACGCGGCCGCCCAGGTTGTCGATGCTCTTTTGCGTACCCGTGTAGAAGGGGTGCGACTCGCTGGTGGTTTCCAGCTTCACCAGCGGCATCTTCTTGCCGTCGATCTCGATGGATTCCTTGGTCTGGACGGTCGAACGCGTCACAAACTGGAAGCCGTTGGACTGGTCAACGAACGCGACATCGCGGTAGTTGGGGTGAATGCCTTCTTTCATGGGAACCTCTTGCGCTTGGCGTCAGGATCGGGAGCCACGCCGACGACATGTGGGCGCACTTTCCGAGGGTGTCAGGGCGGAAAACCCGCGAGTATAGCGGGCTTGCCTGCGGCTTGGCTAGGGGCCGGTGGCCCGGCGGCGAACGATCAGCCGCCGCGCCGCATCATGTCGAAGAAGTCCAGGTTGTTCTTCGACGCCTTCATCTTCTCGAGGATGAACTCCATCGCCTCGACCTCGTCCATGTTGTAGAGCAGCTTGCGCAGGATCCAGCTCTTTTGCAGGATCTCCGGCTTGAGCAGCAGTTCCTCGCGGCGCGTGCCCGACTTATTGATCAGGATGGACGGGTAGACGCGCTTCTCGGCCATGCGGCGATCCAGATGGATTTCGCAGTTGCCGGTGCCCTTGAATTCCTCGTAGATCACCTGGTCCATCAGCGAGCCGGTGTCCACCAGCGCGGTGCCGATGATGGTCAGCGAGCCGCCTTCCTCGATGTTGCGCGCGGCGCCGAAGAAGCGCTTCGGGCGCTGCAGCGCGTTCGAGTCCACGCCGCCGGACATGACCTTGCCCGACGACGGCAGCACGTTGTTGTAGGCGCGGGCCAGGCGGGTGATCGAGTCCAGCAGGATGATCACGTCCTTCTTCAGCTCCACCAAGCGCTTGGCGCGCTCGATGACCATCTCGGCCACCTGCACGTGGCGGGCGGCAGGCTCGTCGAAGGTCGAGCTGATGACCTCGCCGCGCACGGTGCGGACCATCTCGGTCACTTCCTCGGGCCGTTCGTCCACCAGCAGCACGATGAGATGGCAGTCCGGCGCGTTGGCCACGAGAGCATGGGCGATGCTCTTCATGATCTCGGTCTTGCCGGTCTTGGGCTGGGCGACGATCAGCGCGCGCTGGCCTTTGCCGATGGGCGCCACCAGGTCGATGATGCGGCCGGTGATGTTCTCTTCGCCCTTGTAGGCCTCACGCTCAAGCCTGAACTGCTCCTTGGGGAACAAGGGCGTCAGGTTCTCGAACATGATCTTGTTCTTGCTCTCCTCGGGCGTCTGGCCGTTGACACGGTCGACCTTCACCAGCGCGAAGTAGCGCTCGCCGTCCTTGGGCACGCGCACTTCGCCTTCCACCAGGTCGCCGGTGTGCAGGTTGAAGCGGCGGATCTGGCTGGGCGACAGGTAGATGTCGTCGGTCGACGCCATGAAGCTGGCCTCGATGGAGCGCAGGAAGCCGAAGCCGTCCGGCAGCACTTCGAGCACGCCGTCGCCGAAGACCTGCTCGCCGCCCTTGGCGCGCTTCTTCATGATGGCAAACATCAGCTCCTGCTTGCGCAGACGCGTGACGTTGTCGATCTCCAGCTCCTCGCCCATCTGGATGAGGGCAGAGACGTGAAGTGCTTTGAGTTCGGAAAGATGCATGGGTGAACACCCGTCAGGGGTCGTGGCGCCAGCCAAGGCGCAACGACGATTCCACGGCCGCCCCGGAACAGGGCCGAATGTCTATCGCTCAAACTGCGAGCGACGCGATTCGACAGCTAACTCAGTGGTGGGAGGGGGAGCCGAGACCACGCTGGCTGAGTTCCTTGGAACCCGGGGCGTGTTGGCTTTGGCTGCTGCAGTGACCGCGCG
Source organism: Rubrivivax sp. (assembly GCA_004211235.1). Next base: position 1,674 of record SEEY01000134.1, on the reverse strand, counting down.
GGGAGCGCCGGCAACACTGCAGCAGTTGGACGCGATTATAGGTTCGCGTCGAGGAAGGCGGTCAACTGGGCCTTGGAGAGGGCGCCGACCTTGGTGGCGGCCAGCTGGCCGTCCTTGAAGAGCATCAGCGTCGGAATGCCGCGGATGCCGAACTTGGCGGGCACTTCGCGGTTCTCGTCGACGTTCATCTTCGCGACCTGCAGCTTTTCGCCGTAGCCCGTGGCGACTTCGTCGAGGATCGGCGCGATCATCTTGCAGGGGCCGCACCATTCGGCCCAGTAGTCCACGAGGACCGGCTTGCCGGACTGGATCACGTCGGCGTCGAAGGACGCGTCGGAAACATGCTTGATCAATTCGCTGCTCATGGGAGGTTCCTTGGCCTCAAAGGGTGGCCGGCCACCGCATGGGTGCCGTCCGAATAGGCAAAAATCATTGTGACATAGCGCCTTTTGCCCGGATGGTCACAGGGGTGACCGATGCATTGGGAACTTGAGGGTGGGAGAGCCGATTTGCAAGCCTTGGATCTTGGCCTGGTGGCCGGGGAAGACATCGACAGCTTCTGGCGCCGGGTGGCGGCCACGTGCGCCGACTGGCTGGCGGGCCACGGCCTGCCAGCGAGGGACGCCGTGCTGCTGCTGCCCTTCGCCCAGCAGATCGCGCCGGCGCGGCGCGCCTGGCTGGCCCACGGCGGCTGGCAGCCGCGCATCACCACCAGCCGCAGCCTGGCGTCGACGCTGGGCCCCACGGCACTCGCGTCGCCCGAGCAACTGTCCGGTGACACGGCCATCGACGCCTTCACCGCGGATCGGCTGCTGCTGGCCGACCAGAGCTGGATCCAGCCGCTGAAGCGCAGCAGCCCGCGCGACTACCGTGTGGCGCTGGCCCGCCTTGTCGACACGGCCCAGGCGCTGGCTCGCGCCGCCGCGCAGGTGCCGCCGGACACGCGCGCCGGCTTCCTGGACGCGGCCCGCCAGCGCCTGGCGGCGCTCGATGCGGGCCCCGGCCTGCTGGAGCGGGCACTGGCGCAAGTCGCACTGGCCTGGGTCGCGGCCGACGACCGTCGGCCGGCCACCGACGCGCTGTTCGCCTTGCGCCCGAGCGCCTGGATCTGGCTGCGTGCCGGCGGGCCCGATCCGCTGGCGCAGGCGCTGCTGGCGGGCGATACGCCGGCCCTGTGCCTGAGCGCGGACCTGGACCTGGACCGCGCCTGGGCCGGCTTCACGCCGGCGGCGCGGGTGGAGGAGGCCGTCGCGCCTGACTTCGAGACGCTCGCCGAGCAGGCCACCACCGCCGTCGTCCAGCATCTGAATGCCGGGCGGCGGCCGGTGGCCTTGCTGGCGCAGGACCGCATCGTCATCCGCCGTGTGCGCGCACTGCTGGCGCGCCAAAGCGACGGCAGCGGGACTCCAGGCCGGTGAGGCCCTCGCCATCCCAGCCTGCGGCGAGTGCCGATTTCATCCAGGCCAGCCAGTCGTCGACCGCCCCACCGGAAAGCGCCGCGCGAAGCAAAGCCATCACCGCCGCGGCGGCCGGCGTGGTCGCCAGCGTCCAGCCGGTCTCGTCATGCACCGGTACGCTTTGGCGCGCCAGCAGTGCGCGCACACGGCGGATGACGATGCGGTCCTGCGCCAGCAAGGCCACCGGCCGCCGCCCGGCATTCAGATGCTGGACGAC
>SEEY01000835.1 GCA_004211235.1 Rubrivivax sp. | reverse complement strand
GCTGGCAGGGCAAACGCCTGCTCAGCGAAGCCTTCGTGAAAGACCTGCGCACGCCCTCGGCAGCCAATGCCAGCTTCGGCTTCCAGGTCGCGCTCGGCTCGGCCTGGCTGGACCCGCGGCTGCACCGCGGCACGCCGGCACAGCAGGGCAGCCTGGTGCAAGCGCTGGCGCCCGACCTGTTCTACCTGAGCGGTGCCGGCGGCCTGCAGATGGCGTTGATCCCGAGCGAGCAGCTGCTGATCCTGCGCGTCGGCAAGGGCTCGCCCGCCTGGCGCGACCAGACGCTGCCCAACCTGCTCTACGCGGCACTGCATCCCGAGAAGCGCGCCGACTGGGCGTGGCTCTACGACTGGCGCATGGGCAACCGCGAGGCCCCCGGCAGCGCCTCGCTGCTCGCCTTCGACAAGCCCCAGCAATGGCCGGCCGAGCGCGTCGCCGGTGGCGGGGCCACGGCGCTGCCCCGCCGCGCCAGCGCCTGCCTCAACGACGCGACGCTGGCACCGGCGCTGGCCGAGATCCAGCGCCTCAAGAGCTACAGCTTCCTGGTCTGGCGCGACGGGGCTATCGAGGTGGAGTACTACGCGCCGGGCTTCAATGCCGACACGCGCGCCGAGCCGGCGTCGATGCACAAGTCGGTCGTCGGCATCCTGGTGGGCCAGGCCATCGCCGACGGCGCCATCCCGAGCCTGCAGACGCCGGTCTCGCGCTGGCTCAAGGAATGGGCCAACGACCCACGCGGTGCCATCACCGTGGAGCAACTGCTGCAGATGGCCAGCGGCCTGGCGCCCCTGCCCTTCGACCTGAAGCCCGGCTCCGCCTACAGCCGCGCGCTCTACGGCGCCGACAGCACCGCCGTGCCGCTGGCCGCCGAGCTTTCCGACGCACCCGGCAGCCGCTTCAACTACGCCAGCGGCATCTCCCAGCTGCTGGGCCTGATCATCGAGCGCGCCACCGGCCAGCGCTATGCCAACTACCTGTCCAAGCGCCTGTGGCAGCCGCTCGGCGCGCAGGACGCCTGGGTGACGCTGGACCATCCCGGCGGCCTGGCGCGCACCTCCAGCGCGCTGTTCGCCCGCCCCGAGGACTGGCTGCGGCTGGGCCTGCTATTTGCGCAACAGGGCCGCGCCGATGTGAACGCTGGCGGCAAGCCGGTGGTCGACCCCGCCTGGCTGAAAGCCATGTCGGCACCCAGCGCCGCCAACCCCAACTACGGCTACCAGCTCTGGCGCGGCAGCCCGCACGCGCCCAGGCGCGGCTACAACTCGGCCACGCCGGCCACCGTGCCGGCCGCACAGCCCTTCCTGGCGGAGGACATGGTCTATTTCGACGGCGCCGGAGCGCAGCGGGTCTACGTCTCGCCGACCGAAAAGCTGGTGATCGTGCGCCTGGGCGCGGGCGTCTTCGACTGGGACGACTCCCTGGTGCCCAACCTGGTCACCGCCGCCGCGCGCCAGTGCAAGCCTGCGTCTTGATGGACCTGCGATGAAGACCCTGTGCCTCGCCTTCAGTCTGGGCCTGCTGCCACTCGCGGCTCAGGCGCAGTCCCCGGCCCCAGCCCCGTTCGACGGCGCCCGCTTCAGCGAGGTGGCCGGCTTCGACGGCGTGCCGCTGAACGTCGTGCAGAAGGGCGAAGCCGGCCGGCCGGCCGTGCTGTTCCTGCACGGCTACAAGCAGAGCTACCTCAGCTGGTCAGCCCAGTTCGGCGCGGACCTCGCGAAGGGCTGCCACCTCGTGGCCTACGACCTGCGCGGCCACGGCAACTCGGGCCAGCCCTGGCAGCCCGGCGCCTACGACAACAGACGCCCCTGGGCAGACGACATGGCCGCGGTGATCAAGGCCG
>SEEY01000133.1 GCA_004211235.1 Rubrivivax sp. | reverse complement strand
GCTGCCCTTCCTTGAAGTAGTTGCCGATCAGCTGCAGCCCGACCGGCATGCCGCCTTCGCCGAAACCGACCGGCACGCTCATGCCCGGCAGGCCGGCCAGCGAGCCGGGCAGCGTGAAGATGTCGGCGAGGTAGGCCTGGGTCGGGTTGTCCTTGCCCTCGCCATGCTTCCAGGCGACGGTCGGCGCCACGGGGCCGGCGATGACATCGCACTGCGCGAAGCACTGCTGGAAGTCGTCGGCGATCATGCGGCGCAGCTTCTGTGCCTGCAGGTAGTAGGCGTCGTAGTAGCCGTGCGAGAGCACGTAGGAGCCGATCATGATCCGGCGCTTGACCTCCGGACCGAAGCCTTCGGCGCGCGTCTTCTTGTACATGTCCAGCAGGTCGTCGTACTGCGCGGCGCGGTGGCCGAACTTGACGCCATCGAAGCGGCTCAGGTTCGAACTCGCCTCGGCCGGCGCAATGATGTAGTACACCGGGATGGCCAGCTCCGTGCGCGGCAGGCTGACGTCCACCAGCGTGGCACCGAGCTTCTCCAGCTCCGCCAGGCCGGCGCGCACGGCGGCGTTGACATCGGCCGACAGGCCCGCCGGGAAGAACTCCTTCGGCAGGCCAATGCGCAAGCCCTTCAGCGGCTCAGCGGCCGTCGCGCCCTCACGGGCGTTCAGCATCTGCTTGTAAAAGTCCTGCGGCGGCTGCTGCACGCTGGTCGCGTCGCGCTCGTCGAAGCCGCTCATCGCCGACAGCAGCAGCGCGCAATCCTCGGCCGAGCGGGCCATCGGGCCGGCCTGGTCCAGGCTGGAGGCGAAGGCGATCATTCCGTAGCGCGGGCAGACGCCGTAGGTGGGCTTGATCCCGGTGATGCCGGTGAAGCTGGCCGGCTGGCGAATCGAGCCGCCGGTGTCGGTGCCGGTCGTGCCGGGCACCAGGCGCGCCGCCACGGCGACGGCCGAGCCGCCGGACGAGCCGCCCGGCACGCGCGACACGTCCCAGGGGTTGTGCGCCGGGCCGTAGGCGCTGTTCTCGTTGGCCGAGCCCATCGCGAACTCGTCGCAGTTCAGCTTGCCCAGGCTCACGGTGCCGGCGGCGTTCAGGCGGGCGACCACCGTGGCGTCGAACGGGCTGCGGTAGCCGGCCAGGATCCGCGAGCCCGCCGTCGTCGGCATGTCGGCCGTGACGTAGATGTCCTTGTGGGCGATCGGCACACCGGTCAGCGGGCCGGCACTGCCTGCAGCCAGCAGTTCATCGGCGGCGGTGGCGCGGGCCAGCGCGCCGTCGCTGTCGACGTGCAGAAAGGCACCCAGGCTGGCATGCGCAGTGATGCGGTCCAGCAGGCCCTGCGTGGCCTCGCGGCTGGAGACGGCACGGCTTTTCAGGGCGGCGGCCAGCTCGGCCACGCCCATGTCGTGAACGGGCTTCATTCGATGACCTTGGGAACGAGGAAGAGGCCGTCCTCGACGGCCGGGGCACTGCGCTGGTTCAGCTCGCGCTGGTTGCTCTCGGTGACGGCGTCCTCACGCAGGCGCAGGGCCACCTCCTGCACGGCCGACAGCGGCGTGTACAGCGGCTCGACGCCAGCGGTGTCCACGGCGCTCATCTGGTCCACGATCTTGAAGAAGTCGTTCAGGTTGCCCAGCAGCGCCGCGGACTCGGCCGGTTGCAGTTCCAGCCGGGCCAGATTGGCGATGCGGCTCACGTCGTCGGGGGTGAGGCTCATGAAGGGTTTTCAGATGTAAGCCCGAGGACAGAAAGCCAGTGCTGGCAAGCCTCGGAACGGGGGGTTCGGTTATTATCGCCGCCCATCTTCATGGCCTTCGGGGCTGCCCACTCAGCGACGGATTTCGTCGCCGGCCGGGCGGCCTCACTGCTTTTTAGCACCCCCAATTTTCGAGCCGCGCCTTGCCGGCGAGGCTCCCTGCGCCACACCATGTTCGCCTCCCTGCGCCGCTATTTCTCCACCGACCTGGCCATCGACCTCGGCACCGCCAACACCCTGATCTACGTGCGTGGCAAGGGCATCGTGCTGGACGAGCCCTCGGTCGTTTCCATCCGCCACGAAGGCGGCCCCAACGGCAAGAAGACCATCCAGGCCGTGGGCCGTGAGGCCAAGGCCATGCTGGGCAAGGTGCCCGGCAACATCGAGGCGATCCGCCCGATGAAGGACGGCGTGATCGCCGATTTCGTCGTGACCGAACAGATGATCAAGCAGTTCATCAAGATGGTCCACGACAGCAAGACCTTCAAGCCGAGCCCGCGCATCATCATCTGCGTGCCCTGCGGCTCCACCCAGGTCGAAAAGCGCGCCATCCGTGACGCCGCCCTCGGCGCCGGTGCCAGCGAGGTCTACCTGATCGAGGAGCCGATGGCCGCGGCCATTGGTGCCGGCCTGCCGGTCTCGGAGGCGTCGGGCTCGATGGTCGTTGACATCGGCGGCGGCACGACCGAGGTCGGCGTCATCTCGCTCGGCGGCATGGTCTACAAGGGCAGCGTGCGCGTCGGCGGTGACAAGTTCGACGAAGCCATCATCAACTACATCCGCCGCAACTACGGCATGCTGATCGGCGAGCAGACCGCCGAGGCCATCAAGAAGACCATCGGCAGCGCCTTCCCGGGCAGCGAGGTCAAGGAGATGGAGGTCAAGGGCCGCAACCTCGCTGAGGGCGTGCCGCGCAGCTTCACGATCTCGTCCAACGAGATCCTCGAGGCCCTGACCGATCCGCTCAACCAGATCGTCTCCGCCGTGAAGAACGCGCTGGAGCAGACGCCGCCCGAACTGGGCGCCGACATCGCCGAGCGCGGCATGATGCTGACCGGCGGCGGCGCGCTGCTGCGCGACCTGGACCGCCTGCTGGGCGAGGAAACCGGCCTGCCGGTGCTGGTGGCCGAAGACCCGCTGACCTGCGTCGTGCGCGGTTGCGGCATGGCGCTGGAGCGCATGGAGCGGCTGGGCTCCATCTTCACCTCAGACTGACCCCAGTTCGCCAGGCGCGCAATGCCCCTCGGCACCCTAGACCGCTCCCCGCCGCCGTTCTTCAGCCAGGGGCCATCGGCGCTGAGCAAGCTCGCGCTGTGCTCGGCGCTGGCCCTGGTGCTGATGGTGGCGGACGCCCGATTCAAGCTGATGCAGCCGGCGCGTGCCGCTCTCGCGCTGGTGCTGCAGCCCGTGCAGCGCCTGCTGCTGACGCCGGTGGACGCCTGGGAGACCGCCGGCGACTATCTGCGCGGTACCAAGCGCGCCATGGCCGCGGAAGACCAGGCCAAGCGCCAGCTCGTGCAGCAGGCCGAGCGCCTGTCGCGCGCCGAGGCGCTGCAGGCGGAGAACGACCGCCTGCGCAAACTGCTGGAGCTGCGCCCGGCGCTCAGCGTGCCATCCATCTCGGCCGAGGTGCTGTTCGAGGCCCCGGACCCGTTCTCACGCCGCGTCGTCATCGACCGCGGCGCCAGCCAGGGCATCGCCCAGGGTTCGCCGGTCATCAACGAGGCCGGCGTGCTGGGCCAGGTGACGCGGGTCTATCCGCTGTCTGCCGAGGTCACGCTGCTGACCGACAAGGACGCCGCCATCCCGTTGCTGAATTCGCGCACGCAGATGCGCAATGCCGCCGCCGGCCGGCCGGACGGCAGCGGCATGGAACTGCGCTTCCTGGCCGCGAACTCGGATGTCAAGGTGGGTGACCTGATGACGACGTCGGGCCTGGACGGCGTCTACCCGCCGGGCCTGCCCGTCGCCAAGGTCACGGCGGTCGAGCGGCGGGGCGATTCCAGCTTTGCCCAGGTGCAGCTGGCCCCCATCGCACAGCCCGACAGCGCCCGCCACGTGCTCGTGCTGCAACCGATGGACCGCCACCTCTCCGCGAAGCAGGAGGCCGAGGTGGCCGGGGCCGCGGAGGCTGCATCGGCGGCCGAGGCGAAGGCCGTGGCGCGCGAGCTGAAGAAGACGGCGCGCGCCGAAAAGGCGGCGGAGAAGGCGGCTGAAAAGGCGGCGGCCAAAGCCTCGGGGGTGGCGCAATGATCATGCCGCGCGCCGCCGAGAAGCTGCTGCTTCCGGCCAACCCCTGGTTCATCGGCTTCACGCTGATCGTCGCGTTGATGATCGACATGGTGCCGATCGGCCGCGTTGCGGCGATGCCGGACGTGCTCGCCGTCGCGCTCGTCTTCTGGGGCGTGCATCAGCCGCGCCGCATCGGCGTGCTGTGGGCCTTCGTGTTCGGCCTGATCATCGACGTGCATGACGGCGCCGTGCTGGGCCAGCATGCCCTCGCCTACAGCGGCCTGAGCTTCGGCGCCATCTCGCTGCACCGCCGCCTGCCCTGGTTCAGCATCGGCGCGCAGGCCATCCAGGTCTTGCCGCTGTTCCTCGCCGGCCATGTGCTCGCCTTGATCGTGCGCATGATCGTCGGCGGCATGTGGCCGGGCTGGGGCGTGCTGCTGGCGCCGGTGTTCGAGGCGGCGCTGTGGCCCATCGCCAGCATGTTCCTGCTGGCGCCGCAGCGGCGTGCGCCTGACCGCGACGCGCATCGGCCGCTATGAGGCCCCCACGGTCGCTTTGCTCCCGTCAGAGGCTGGTCTAGTCAGTGGTCGTCCTCAAGAACCTCCATCAGGAGCTGTCGCGCTTTCGCCTGCGCGTGCTGGCCGCGGGCGCCTTCGTGCTGTTCTGTTTCGGCCTGCTGGTCGCGCGCCTCGTCTGGCTGCAGGTGGTGCAGTACGACAGCTTCGCCGAACGGGCCGAGTCCAACCGCATCGCCGTCGTGCCGATCGTGCCCAACCGCGGGCTTATCAAGGACCGCAACGGCGTCGTGCTGGCCAGCAACTACTCGGCCTACACGCTGGAAATCAACCCCGAGAAGGTCGTCGACCTCGACGCCACCATCGAGGCACTCGGCCAGGTGCTGGACATCCAGCCACGTGACAAGCGCCGCTTCAGGCGCCTGCTCGACGAGGCCAAGCACACCGACTCGCTGCCCATCCGCACCAAGCTAACGGACGAGGAGGTGGCCCGCTTCACGGCCCAGCGCTTCCGCTTTCCCGGCGTGGAGATCAAGGCGCGGCTGTTCCGCTCCTATCCGCTGGGCGACGTCGGCGCCCACCTGATCGGCTACATCGGCCGCATCAACCAGGCCGAGAAGAAGGCCATGGACGACTGGGAGGAAGAAGACCTCGCCAACTACCGCGGCACGGAGTACATCGGCAAGCTCGGCCTGGAGCAGGCCTACGAGAAGGAGCTGCACGGCATCACCGGCTTCGAGCAGGTCGAGACCAGCGCCGGCGGCCGCGCCGTACGCCGGCTGGACCACCGCCCGCCGACGCCGGGCAACACGTTGAACCTGTCCATCGACATCAAGCTCCAGGCGCTGGTGGAAAAGCTCTTCGGCGAGCGGCGCGGCGCCCTCGTCGCCATCGATCCGCGCAATGGCGAGGTGCTGGCCTTCGTCTCCAAGCCCAGCTTCGACCCCAACCTCTTCGTCGATGGCATCGACGCCGACTCCTGGCGCGACCTGAACGAGGACATCGACAAGCCGCTGCTCAACCGCGCCCTGCGCGGCACCTACCCGCCCGGCTCCACCTTCAAGCCGCTGATGGCCATGGCCGCGCTGAACAGCGGCAAGCGCGCGCCGGGCACGGTCATCATGGACAACCTCACCTACAGCTTCGGCGGCCGCACCTTCGGCAGCCCCGAGACCGACCGCGCCGGCCCGAAGGACATGCGGCTGGCCATCGTGACCTCGTCCAACGTCTACTTCTACAGCCTCGCCAACGAGATGGGGGTGGATCTGATCCACGACCAGCTGATGCCCTTCGGCCTCGGCCGCAAGACCGAGATCGACGTGCAGGGCGAGGTGACCGGCGTGCTGCCCTCGCAGGAGTGGAAGCGCAACTACTTCCGCAAGAGCCCGGCGAACCAGAAGTGGTTTCCCGGCGAGACGATTTCGCTCGGCATCGGCCAGGGCTACAACAACTTCACCATGCTGCAGATGGCCACCGCCTACTCCACCATCGCCTCCGGCGGGCAGCGCTACAAGCCCCGGCTGGTGCGCGAGATCGAGGACGTGGTGAAGCACGAGCAGAAGCGCGTCGCCAGCGATGCGCTGGAACCGCTGCCGCTGCGCGCCGCCGACGTCGCCGTCATCCACAACGCGATGAACGGCGTGACGCTGGAGGGCACGTCGCGACTGGCCTTCCTGAACGCGCCCTACCAGAGCGCCGGCAAGACCGGCACGGCCCAGGCCATCGGCCTGCGGGCGGGCGAGAAGTACAGCAGCATCAAGGCGGACGAGCGCAAGCGCGACCATTCCCTCTACGTCGCCTTCGCGCCGGTGGACCAGCCCCAGGTGGCGCTGGCCGTCATCGTCGAGAACGCCGGCTTCGGCTCGATGTCCGCCGCGCCGATCGCACGCCGCGTGTTCGACTACCTGCTGGCCGGCACCTACCCGAGCGAGGAAGACATCGCCAAGACGCAGCTGGGCCAGACGTTCGCGCCCATCGGCACGCCGCGCAAGGCGGCGGAAGTACCGCTGCTGCCGACGGCGGCGGCCTCATCCGCATCAGCGCCTGCATCAGCACCTGCATCAGCACCTGCATCAGCACCTGCATCAGCACCTGCATCAGCACCTGCATCGGCGCCCGCATCAGCGCCTGCATCTGCGCCCGCAACCGCCCCCGCTGCCGGCGCCTCGCAAGGTAACGCCGGGCCGTCCCAGGTTTCCTCCAGCCCCCCGAGGGGCGGGCCGGCTGCAAGTCGGCCCGGGGGGCACACGCGATGACGGTGATCGAACGCCCGCCGCTGCTGAGCCGGCTCAAACCCTGGCTCAGCGGCTTCGACATCCCGCTGCTGCTGGCCGTCCTGTGGCTCTGCGTCTGGGGCCTGCTGTGCATGTACTCGGCCGGTTATGACCACGGCACCCGCTTCGTCGACCACGCTCGCAACATGGCGCTGGCGCTGGGCGTGATGTTCATCGTCGCCCAGGTGCCGCCGCAAAAGCTGATGGCGCTCGCCATCCCCCTCTACACCTTCGGCGTCGCGCTGCTGATCGCCACGGCCTTGTTCGGCGTCACGAAAAAGGGCGCGACCCGCTGGCTCAGCATCGGCATCACGCAGATCCAGCCGTCGGAGCTGCTCAAGCTCGCCACCCCGCTGATGCTGGCCTGGTGGTTCCAGAAGCGCGAGGGCATCCTGCGCTGGCCCGACTTCATCGCCGCCTTCGGCCTGCTGCTGCTGCCGTTCTTCCTGATCGCCAAACAGCCCGACCTGGGCACCGGCATCCTCGTGCTGGCCGGCGGGCTCTACGTGATCTTCTTCGCCGGCCTGCCGTGGAAGCTCATCGTGCCGGCCTTCGTGCTCGGTGCGGCCGCCGCGACGGCGCTGGTGCTGAGCGAAGACGCCATCTGCCAGCCCGACGTCACCTGGCCGGTGCTCAAGGAATACCAGAAGCACCGCATCTGCACGCTGCTGGACCCGTCCAAGGACCCGCTCGGCAAGGGCTTCCACATCATCCAGGGCGAGATCGCCATCGGCTCGGGCGGCATGACGGGCAAGGGCTTCATGCAGGGCACGCAGACCCACCTGGAATTCATCCCCGAGCGCACCACCGACTTCATCTTCGCCGCCTTCGGCGAGGAGTTCGGCCTGGCCGGCGCACTGGCGCTGCTCGCCGGCTTCACGGCGCTGATCCTGCGCGGGCTGGTCATCGCCGCCGATGCACCCACCCTCTTCACGCGGCTGATGGCCGGCGCGCTGACGCTGTCCTTCTTCACCTATGTCTTCGTCAACATGGGCATGGTCAGCGGCATCCTGCCCGTCGTCGGCGTGCCGCTGCCCTTCGTCAGCTACGGCGGTACGGCGATGGTGACGCTCGGCCTGAGCCTCGGGCTGCTGCTGTCGATTGCGCGGGTCAAGAAGCTGGTCAAGACCTGACGTCGTCGACCGCCGCCGCAACCGCGGCAAACCGGATCGTGAACCTCGCCCCCGGCCCCTGACCGTCCGGCAGCTCGCCTCCCGCAGCGCGGCGCAGCCGTGTGTCGTCCAGCGTCAACTCGGCCTCATGCTGCTGCACGATCTCCCTGACGATGGCCAGGCCCAGGCCCGAGCCCTCGGCGCCGCTGCCGAGCGACCGGTAGAACGGCTGGAAGACCTTCTCCCGCTCGCCCGGCGCGATGCCCGGCCCGGTGTCTTCGACCTGCAGCACCACCACCTGGCCGAACGGGTCCTCGACGACGCGCACGGTCACCAGGCCTCCGGCCGGCGTGTAGAGCAATGCGTTGTCGACGAGGTTGCGGATCAGCTCGCCGATCAGCACCGGCTGGCCGAGCACGCACAAGCGGCTGTCTTCGGCCAGCACGCCGTCGTAGCCCAGGTCGATGCGACGCTCCAGCGCGCGGGGAACGAAGTCGCGCACGGTGTCGACGGCGATCTCGGCGAGGTTGACCGGCTGGCGCCGCAGCGCCTGCTCGGCATCCTCGGCGCGTGCCATCGACAGCAGCTGGTTGACCATATGCGCCGCCCGCTCGCTGGCCCGGGCGATCTGCGCCAGCGAGCGCTTCAACTCGTCGGGCGAGGCGCGGCCGGCATCGATCTCCCGCTGGATCAGTTCGGCCTGGGTGCGCAGCCC
>SEEY01000834.1 GCA_004211235.1 Rubrivivax sp. | reverse complement strand
CGCCTGAGCCCCTCGGCGATGAGCCGCTCGCTTGCCCGGCTGCGCGCGCCCACGGCCGGCGCGCACCAGCAGCGGGTCGCCCGTGGCCGCGCGCAGCCGGGCAAGCGAGCGGCTCATCGCCGAGGGGCTCAGGCGCAGGCGGCGCGCGGCACCGGCCACGCTGCCTTCGGCGAGCAGGGCATCGAGCGTGAGCAGCAGGTTCAGGTCGGGCGCAGACATGGCGTCTCGTGCAGGGGTGGAGTGCAGATGATGCGTCTTCCGCCATGGCCCGCCAATGCCTAAGGTTCAGGCATGAACACCTCCACCCTGGCTCCACCCGCCGCCACGCCGCATTCCGGCGTGCTCGCCAGCCTGGCGCTGGCCACGCTGCTGCCGTCGCTGGCCGTCAGCAGCGCGAACGTCGCCTTGCCCACGTTGACCGCCACCTTCGGCGCCCGGCTTGCAGACACGCAATGGGTCGTGCTCGCCTATCTGCTCGCCGTCACTACGTGCATCGTGGGCGCCGGCCGGTTGGGCGACCTGCTTGGGCGGCGGCGCCTGCTGCTCGCCGGCATTGCGGTGTTCAGCGCCGCGTCGGGCCTGTGTGCCGTGGCGCCGACCCTGGCGTGGCTGGTCGCCGCGCGAGCGCTGCAGGGCGCGGCTGCTGCCGCGATGTTGGCGCTGGCCATGGCTTCCGTCGCCGCCGCCCTGCCCAGGGCGCAGGCCGGTACGGCGATGGGCCTGCTCGGCACCATGTCGGCCGTGGGCACCGCGCTCGGGCCGTCGCTCGGCGGCGTGTTGATCGCCACGGCGGGCTGGCCGGCCCTTTTCGTCGTGAACCTGCCGCTCGGCCTGCTCGCGGGCGTGATGGCCTGGCGCTGGCTCCCGGTAGACGGCAAGCCAGCGGACAACGCAGGCCGCGCCGAAACCTTTGACGTCGCCGGCATGTTCTGGCTGGCCATCACGCTCGGCGCCTATGCGCTGGCCGTGACGCGCCATCCCGGCCTGCTGGCCGCGGCGGCGCTCGGGCTCTGGCTGTTCCTGCGCTCGCAGGCCCGGGCCGCCGCGCCGCTGGTGCCGCTGAAGCGGCTGCGCGAGCCGGCGCTCAGCCGTGGATTGGCGATGAATGCGCTGGTGTCCGCCGTCATGATGGCCACGCTGGTGATCGGGCCCTTCCATCTCAGTGGCACGCTGGGCCTGGGTGCCGCGGCCACCGGCGCGTGGATGTCGGCCGGCCCTGCCGCCTCGGCCTTGAGCGGCCTGCCGGCGGGCCGGCTGGTTGACCGCTTCGGCGCGCGGCGCATGGCGGTTTTCGGCCTCATCGCGATGGCGCTCGGCTGCGGCCTGATCGTCGTGCTTCCGCTGGCGCTTGGCGCGCTGGCCTATGTGGGCCCGCTGCTGCTCGTCACGCCAGGCTATGCGCTGTTTCAGGCCGCCAACAACACGGCGGTGATGGTCGACGTGGCGGCCGGCGAGCGTGGCGTGGTCTCGGGGCTGTTGACGCTGTCGCGCAACCTGGGCCTCGTCACGGGCGCGTCAGCCATGGCCGCCGTCTATGCGGCGAGTGGGCTGCGCTGGAGCTTCGTCGTTGCCACGGCGCTTGTCGCCATGGCGATCACGTTGGCCCGGCACGTTGGCCTCAGCCCTCGTTGAGCGCGTGGAAGATGCACAGCGACGCATGCGCATCGTTTGCAGCGTACTGCAGTTGCTGCGGCGTCAGCGTCCGGTTGGCCCAGTTGGAGGTCGTGGCTTTCTTGGACTTCGCGAACCGCTGCCCCAGCACGATGGCCACAGCCGCCTTGAGACCCACCGCGTCCTTGAAGCCGAGCCGCTTCACCCAATGCGACAGGTCGATGGATGCACCC
>SEEY01000833.1 GCA_004211235.1 Rubrivivax sp. | reverse complement strand
GCTGCGGGCTGGCCGCGCAGGGTGGACGCCTCGGCCAGGAGGTTGTAGCCGATGGCCTGGCGCGGCGCCGCCTGGATCACCTGGCGGGCGCGCTGCTCGGCCTTGGCCGGGTCTCCCTGTGCGAGTTCGATGCTCGACAGCATGGCCATTGCGGGCAGGTAGTTGGGCGTGCCGGTCAGGGCCTTGTCGAGGCTGTAGGCGGCGCCGTTGTAATCCTTGATGCCGGCCTGCTGGCGCGCCACTTCCACCAGGCGCGGCGCATCAAAGGCCGCGCGGCGGGCGGCGTTGATCAGCGTGGACTTGGCGCCGCCCGCGTCGCCGTTGGCGGCTTGGGCGGCGGCGTAGGACTGCAGCGCTTCCACGTCTTCGGGCAGCTTGCCGAGCAGCAGCTTGGCACCGTCGAGCGCGCGGGCGGGCTGGCCTTTGCGCAGGTGCCAGGCCACCAGCGCGAAGTTGGCGCGCGTGGCCCGCTGGCCGCTGGCTTCGGCGGCGCTTTCCAGCCATTTCAAGGCGTCGGCGTCCTTGCCCCACATCTCATGCACGAGGGCGAGTTCGAACAGCGCACTGGTGTTGCGCTCGTCGCCCTTCAGCACCTCGCGCAGGCGCTTGTTGGCGGCGTCGAAATTGCCGGCCTGCGCGTCGAGTCGGGCCAGGCCCAGGCGCGCCTCCAGCAGCTGCGGGTCGAGCTTCAGCGCCTTCTCGTAACCGGCGCGGCCGCCGGCCTTGTCGCCCGACTGCGTCTTGGCATAGGCCTGCACCATCTGCACGGTGGCATTGTTCGGCTGGCTGCGCACGAGGCTCTCGGCCACCGCGAGCGCCTGAGCCGCCTGGCCGCTGCGCAGGTGCACGGTGACGAGGGCCAGGCCCGCATAGGTCTGGCGCGGGTCGGCCTTGAAGGCGCGGGCCAGTTCGCCCTCGGCGAGCGAATCCTGCCCGGACTGCAGCAGCGACAGGCCCAGCGCCGTGCGGTACTCCGGCGCGTCCTTGGCCTTCAGCGCGTCCTGCATCAGCTGGGTGGCGCGGGCGTGGCGGCCCTGGCGCATGTGGGCGTTGGCCAGCATCAGCAGCGCCTGGCCGTCGCCCGGGCGGGCCTTGGCGTAGGCGTCCAGCAGCTCGATGGCACGGTTCAGGTTCGGCTCGGCCAGCGCGATTTGCGCCAGCAGCTTGTTCAACGGGCTGCCCGGCTGCTGCCGCGCCGCCATCTCGAGGAAGGGCTTGGCCTTTTCCATCTCGCCGAGGCTGTAGTGCGCCATGCCGTTGAGCATGAGCAGCTGGCTGCGGTAGCGGATGTATTCGATGGGCACCGGGTCCAGCAGCTCGGTGATCTTCTTGTGCCAGGTGCGAGCCGTCTTCTCGTCGTTGGCGCGGCCGGCGAGCACGGCGCGCAGGTAGGCACCGCGGGGGTCGTTGGGCCGGATCACCAGCAGCTGGTTCACTTCGGCGAGCGCTTCGGCGTCGCGGTTCAGGTCGAGCAGCAGGCCCGCACGGGCCAGATGCGCCTCGCCGTGCTGGGCCTCGGCCTTGATGGCGTTGTCATAACCAGCGAGCGCCTGCCCGGGCTGGCCGTCGGCATGGTGGATGGAGGCCTTCTGGTACAGCGCCTCGGCATTGTTCGGCGCCAGCTTGAGGGCCTGATCGGCCGCCGCGTGCGCTTCGGCGAACTGGCGGGTGCGGATGCGCAGCGGCACTTCGGCGATCCAGGTGTCGGGCGCCGTGGGGTCGAGGGCGCGCGCCTGCGTGACGGTGGCGAGCGACGCCTTGGCGTCGCCCACATCGGATTGCGCCCGGGCCCGTTCGAGCAGCAGCTGTTGCTGGATGCCGGGCTGCAGGCCGGCCGGCTGCAG
>SEEY01000132.1 GCA_004211235.1 Rubrivivax sp. | reverse complement strand
GCGGCGACGACGTCGAGCAGGTGCCGGGCCTGGCGCACCGCCAGGCCGTCCACCAGCGCCGCCTCGGCCGCACTGGCCTCGGGCAGCAGCAGCTCGCGCTGCGCACCAGCCTGGCGCAGCGCCAGTGCCATCGCCAGGGCGCCGCGCACCGCGCGCAACTCGCCGGCCAGCGACAGCTCGCCCGCGCATTCGAAGCCTGACAGACGCGCCGGATCGATCTGGCCATTGGCGGCCAGCAGGCCCAGCGCCATGGGCAGGTCGAAGCGGCCGCCCTCCTTGGGCAGGTCGGCGGGCGCCAGGTTGACGGTGATGCGCTTGTTGGCGGGAAAGCCCAGACCGCTGTTGTGCAGCGCAGCGCGCACACGTTCGCGGGCTTCCTTGACCTCGGTGTCGGCCAGCCCCACCACGGTGAAGCTCGGCAGGCCATTGGCGAGGTGCACTTCCACCGTGACCGGCGCGGCGGCCAGGCCGTCGAGGGCGCGCGAGTGGACGGTGGCAAGGCTCATCGGGTGGGCGCTGGACGCTTTGGGAAAGCCCCGGAAGCCGGTGGCGGAGCAGTCTAGCCGGCCGTTCTGGCGGCCGCACGCCGGTGCTATTGCCGCCGGCGCACGTTATCGGTGCAATCGGGGGCGGAATTGATCTCGTTTGGTGCGCCCGCATGCGTTGTGGGCGCGCCCGTCCCAGTTTTGTGCGGTGTGTGGGCGGTGGGGACTTGGCACGGAAGCTGCAATGAATCGCCGGACTGTCGTCCCCTCATTCTTCCAACAGGAGATCCCGCCATGAAGTTGTCCCCTTCGCTGATCGCACTCGCGCTGTCCGCGGTCGCCCTGCCCGCGTTCGCCGATGAGCCGGCGCCGGACCCGTTGTCGTTCAACGTCGGCGTCGTCAGCGACTACCGCTACCGTGGCATCTCGCAGACCCGCCTGAAGCCCGCGCTCCAGGGCGGCATCGACTACGCGGCGCCGAATGGCTTCTACGTGGGCACCTGGGCGTCGACGATCAAGTGGATCAAGGACGTCGGCGGTGACTCCCAGGTCGAGATCGACGTCTACGGCGGCTGGAAGGGCGAAGTCTCCCCGGGCCTGACGCTGGACGTCGGCGGCCTGCAGTACTACTACGCGAGCAACAAGCTCAACCCGAGCGCGAACACCTTCGAGCTGTACGGCGCGCTGAGCTTCGGCCCCGTCACCGTCAAGTATTCGCATGCACTGACGGACACCTTCGCCAACCCGGACAGCAAGAGCAGCGGCTACCTCGACGTGGCCGCCAGCTTCGAGATCATGGACGGCTGGATGCTCGCGCCTCATCTCGGCCACCAGAAGATCAAGGGCCCGGTCGGCCCGGCCGCCAGCTACACCGACTATTCGCTGACGCTGTCCAAGACCTTCGGCAGCCTGACGCCCAGCATCGCCGTGCTCGGCACCGATGCCGACAAGGGCTTCTACACGGTGAAGGACAAGTTCCTGGGCAAGAGCGGCGTGGTCGTCGGCCTCAAGTACGCCTTCTGATCCAACACGCGAGGAGAACCGCATGAAACTGATCACTGCCGTCATCAAGCCGTTCAAGCTCGACGAGGTGCGTGAGGCCCTGAGCGCCATCGGCGTGCAGGGGCTGACCGTCACCGAGGTCAAGGGCTTCGGCCGCCAGAAGGGCCACACGGAGCTGTACCGCGGCGCCGAGTACGTCGTCGACTTCCTGCCCAAGGTCAAGATCGAGGCCGCCGTGAACGACGACGTCGTCGAGCGCGTCATCGAGGCCATCGAGGCGTCTGCCCGGACCGGCAAGATCGGTGACGGCAAGATCTTCGTGTCGCCCCTCGACCAGGTCGTTCGCATCCGCACCGGCGAAACCGGCAACGACGCGCTTTGACGCGCGCGTTCATAACAACCGTTTGGAGAAACCTCAAATGAAGAAACTCCTTGCCGGCCTCGCGCTTGCCGCCGGCCTGCTGGCGCCAGCCGCCTGGGCTCAGGATGCGGCTTCGGCGCCTGCCGCCACCGCCACTGCCACGGCGGCTCCCGCGGCCGACGCTGCTTCGGCACCCGCCGCAGCGGCCCCGGCCGACGCGGCTTCTGCCGCCGCCGCCCCCGCTCCCGTGCCCAACAAGGGCGACACCTCGTGGATGCTGCTGTCCACGCTGCTCGTCATCCTGATGACCGTGCCCGGCCTGGCGCTGTTCTACGGCGGCCTCGTGCGCAGCAAGAACATGCTGTCGGTGCTGATGCAGGTGATGGTCGGCTTCTCGTTGATCGTCGTGCTGTGGTTCCTGTACGGCTACAGCTTCGCGTTCACCGAGGGCAACAAGTTCATCGGCGGCACGGACCGGCTGTTCATGAAGGGCATCTGGGACAACGTCGCCGGCACCTTCGCACTGGGCGCCACCTTCTCCAAGGGTGTGCCCATGTACGAGATCGTGTTCGCCGCCTTCCAGGCCACGTTCGCCGGCATCACGGGCTGCCTGATCGTCGGCGCCTTCGCCGAGCGCATCAAGTTCTCCGCCGCGCTCGCCTTCCTGGTGCTGTGGTTCACGTTCAGCTATCTGCCGATCGCCCACATGGTCTGGTTCTGGGCGGGCCCGGATGCCTACACGGCTGCTGCAGTGGTTGACGAGACCAATGCCAAGGCCGGCATGATCTGGCAATGGGGCGCGCTGGACTTCGCCGGCGGCACGGTGGTGCACATCAATGCCGCGGTCGCCGGCCTGGTGGGCGCCTTCATGGTCGGCAAGCGCGTCGGCTACGGCAAGGAAGCCTTCACGCCGCACAGCCTGACGCTGACCATGGTTGGTGCCTCGCTGCTGTGGGTCGGCTGGTTCGGCTTCAACGCCGGCTCCGCGCTGGAAGCCAACGGCTTCGCCGCGCTGGCCTTCATCAACACCTTCGCTGCCACGGCTGCTGCCGTGCTGGCCTGGTCGGTGGGTGAAGCGCTGCTGAAGGGCAAGGCCTCGATGCTGGGTGCCGCCTCGGGTGCCGTCGCGGGTCTGGTCGCCATCACGCCGGCCGCCGGCAACGTCGGCATCGGCGGTGCGCTGGTCATCGGCATCGTCGCCGGCTTCGCCTGCCTGTGGGGTGTGTCGGGCCTGAAGAAGGTGCTGGGCGCTGACGACTCGCTGGACGTCTTCGGCGTCCACGGCGTCGGCGGCATCGTCGGTGCCATCCTGACCGGCGTGTTCAACAGCCCGAGCCTCGGCGGCCCGAGCGCTGTCGGCGACTGGGTCACCGCCTCGATGGTGGCACCGGATGCCTACTCCATCGCTGGCCAGGTCTGGATCCAGACCAAGGCCGTGCTGGTCACCATCGTCTGGTCGGGCGTCGTCTCCATCGTCGCCTACAAGCTGGTCGACCTGACCATCGGCCTGCGCGTCACCGAAGAGGAAGAGCGCGAAGGCCTGGACATCTCGGCACACGGCGAGACCGCGTACCACAAGTGATCTGAGCTGAAAGGTCCGGCGCGATGCCGGACCTCTTTCACGCACAGCCGCATCAAGCCGCCGGAACCGGGCGGCTTTTTTTCGTCCGTGCCCGACCCGCGGCTATGCTGGCTCGCCATGGATGTGATCACCCTGCTGGCCACGGTGCTGGTCAACGCGCTGCTGATGCTCGTGGCCCTGGCCGTCAGCGTCGGCGTCCTGGCGCGGGGCGGTTTGCAGGCCTGGCAGATGATGCTGCTGGGCCAGGCTGCGGGTTTCGGACTGCTCATCGGCGCCACCCTGATCTGGCCCCTGCCGCTGGCGACGCTGGGCGTCATGGCTCTGAGCGCCTCGGCCTCGGCGATGGTGCTGGCCGCGGCGCGCTTCCTGAGCCTGCGCGTGCCGATGCGCGGGCTGTGGCTGCCGCCGGTGATCCTGGGCGTGGTGCATGTGTTCCTCTTTCCGAACCTGAAGCAGACGACGGGGCTCACCAACCTCACCATCGGGCTGCAGATCGGCTGGGCGAGCTGGCTGTTGCTGGCCGGGGCGGGCCGGGTGCGCTGGCGCTGGCTCTGCGGTGTCGCGGCCCTGGCGAACGTGAGCAGCGCGTTCGCCCGCGGCGTGCTGGTGCTGGCCTGGCCTGAGGTGTACCCGCGCTTCCTGGTGCCGCATCCGCTCAACATCGCGCACCTGATGCTGCTCAACGCCAGCCTCGTGCTGGGCACCATGGCCTTCCTGCTCGCTCACCGCGACGCCGCCGAACAGGCGCTGGTGCGCCTGGCCTCGCTGGACCCGCTGACCGGCCTGCTCAACCGGCGCGAGTGGATGCAGCGCGCCGCCCGGGCGCTCGGTGCGGCTGACCAGGCGGCGGTGCTGCTGATGCTGGACCTCGACCACTTCAAGCGCATCAACGACGAACGGGGCCACCCCGTCGGCGACGAGGCGCTCAAGCTCACCGGCGAGGTGTTGCGCGGGGAGCTGCGTGCCAGCGACCTGGTCGGCCGCTATGGCGGCGAGGAGTTCTGTCTGCTGCTGCGCCAGTGCGACGCCGAGGCCTTCGGCCGGCTCGATGGGCGCCTGCACCAGGCGCTGCGGCGGCGCTGCGAGGCCAGCCTGGGTTTCGTCGTGGACTTCAGCGCCGGTGCGGTGCGCGTGCTGCCCGGCGAGACGCTGGCCGCCGCCATCCAGCGGGCCGACGACCAGCTCTACCGCGCCAAGCATGCCGGGCGGGGTCGCACCTGCTGCGCGGACGGCGTCTTGTGATCCGGCGGGCCGCCCCAACGTCGACCGACCGTTGCATCTGACATCATTCGGCCATGGTTCCGCATCTGATCACCGCCCTGAACGGCCCCATCAACGAGCTCGAGGCCCGCATCCTGGAATCCATGCCCGCCACGGAGCGCTGGTTCCGGCTGGAATGGATGGAGCACACGCCGACCTTCTACGCGTCGGTAGACCTGCGCAACGCCGGCTTCAAGCTGGCGCCGGTCGACACCAACCTGTTCCCGAGCGGCTTCAACCACCTGACGCCGCAGATGCTGCCCCAGGCCGTGCAGGCGGCCATGGCGGCCATCGAGAAGATCTGCCCCGAGGCGCGCAACCTGCTCGTCATCCCCGAGACCGGCGCGCGCTGCAGCTTCTACCTCGACCATCTCGCGACACTGGCGCGCATCTTCACGCAGGCCGGGCTGAACGTGCGCTTCGGCACGCTGGACACCACCATCACCGAGCCCACCGAGCTCAAGCTCGTGGGTGGGGGCGGCATCGTCATCGAGCCGCTGGTGCGCAAGCGCGGCCGGCTGATGCTCAAGGGCTTCGACCCGTGCACCATCCTGCTCAACAGCGACCTGGCCAACGGCACGCCGCCCCAGTTGATGGGCCTGCACGAGCAATACCTGCTGCCGCCGCTGCATGCCGGCTGGAGCGTGCGGCGCAAGAGTCAGCATTTCCGCGCCTATGAGGAAGTGGCCAAGCGCTTTGGCAAGCTGCTGGGCATGGACCCGTGGCTGGTCACGCCGATGTTCCAGAGCGTCGATCTGCAAGGCAAGAAGGGGCTGGACGCGTTGCAGACGGCCGCCGACGCCCAGCTGACCAAGGTGCGTCGCAAGTACAAGGAATACGGCATCAACGAGAAGCCCTTCGTCGTCATCAAGAGCGACGTGGGCAGCGGCAACCGTGCGGTGCTGACGGTGCGCGACGCCAAGGACATCGAGGCGCTGGCCGCAGGCCTGCCCGAGAGCCTGGGCCAGGAGCTGCTCGTCCAGGAGGGCGTGCCGACGCATGAGCGCGTGCACGAGGCCGTCGCCGAGCCGGTCGTCTACATGATGGACCGCTACGTGGTCGGCGGTTTCTACCGCGTGCATGCCCACCGCGGCATCGACGAGAACCTCAACGCCCCCGGTGCCAGCTATGTGCCGCTGGCCTTCGCCGAGTCGCTGAACCTGCCGCGCCCCGGCGAAAAGCCGGGCGTCAGCGCGCCCAACCGCTTCTACATGTACGGCGTCATCGGCCGGCTGGCGATGCTCGCGGCCAGCTACGAGCTCGAAGCCACCGACCCGCAGGCCGAAGCGGAAGCCGCCTGAACGCCTCACCCCCCACGCGCATCGCGCGCCCCCTTCGAGGGGGCTGAGACCGGACACAAACAGTCCTGAGGACTGTTTATGTCCGGTGAAGCACATGGCCTCTGGCCTTGGCAACCGCCAGTGGCCTGGCAAAGCGAGTTCCGTGGCGGTTGCTGGATGAGCAGCCGGCTGCGCGGCTGCGAATACGCTGCGCGAGCGCTGGCGTCAAGCCGCGAAGTCGCGCGTTTGCTGCGCTGCACAAAACGCAAGAACCGGGCGCAGAATCCCGTCTTTCGAACAAATGCCGCCCCAAGCCGGTGGCCCTCGCGAAGTGAGTTCTTCCCACGCGGCTCGCAGCCCTTCGGCCATGGCGGGTCTCACCCTCGGTGCCCTGGGGGTCGTCTACGGCGACATCGGTACCAGCCCCCTCTACGCACTGAAGGAAGTCTTCCACGGTGGCCATGTGGCCACGACGCCGGACAACATCCTCGGCGTGCTCTCGCTGCTGTTCTGGACGCTCACCATCGTCGTCTCGATCAAGTACGTGCTGTTGATCCTGCGCGCCGACAACAACGGCGAGGGCGGCTTGATCGCGATGCTGGCCCTGGCCACCAATGCGGTGAACGACAAGCCCAGGCTGCGCCGCGCGCTGCTGCTGGTGGGCCTGTTCGGCACGGCCATCTTCTTCGGCGATGCGGTCATCACGCCGGCCATGACCGTGCTCGGCGCGGTCGAGGGCATCGACGTCTATGAGCCGCACCTGCACGACGCCATCCTGCCGATCACGCTCATCGTCATGGTGGGGCTGTTCTCGGTGCAGCGCTTCGGCACCAGCGGCATCGGCAAGGCCTTCGGGCCGGTGATGCTGGCCTGGTTCGCCAGCCTGGTGCTGCTGGGCCTGCCGCACATCGTCGAGAACCCGCGCGTGCTGGCGGCCATCAACCCCCTGCATGCGGCGCGCTTCTGCCTGGAGTACCGCTGGGTCGCGTTCGTCGCGCTGGGCGCGGTCGTGCTCGTCGTCACCGGCGGCGAGGCGCTCTATGCCGACCTCGGCCACTTCGGCAAGAAGCCCATCCGCATTGCCTGGTACGGCATCGTCATGCCGGCGCTGGTCATCAACTACTTCGGCCAGGGTGCCATGTTGCTGAACGATCCGAGCGGCGTGAAGAACCCCTTCTTCCTGCTGGCGCCGTCCTGGGCCGAGATCCCGCTGTTCCTGCTCGCCACCGCCGCGGCCATCGTCGCGTCGCAGGCCCTCATCACGGCGGCCTTTTCCGTCACCAAGCAGGCCGTGCAGCTCGGGATCATGCCGCGGCTGCGGATCGTCCACACCAGCGTGCGCGACACGGGCCAGATCTACGTGCCCTTCATCAACTGGAGCCTGTTCGCGCTGGTCATCGTCGCGGTCGTGTTTTTCGGCTCCTCCACCAAGCTGGCCGGCGCCTACGGCGTGGCCGTGACGATCGACATGACGATCACCACCGTGATGACCTTCTTCGTCATCCGCTTCGGCTGGAAGTACCCGCTGGCGCTGTGCATCGCCGCCACGGGCCTCTTCTTCGTCATCGACGTCACCTTCCTGGCCTCCAACCTGCTCAAGCTGCTGCACGGCGGCTGGTTCCCGCTGCTGATCGGCATCTGCGTCTTCACGCTGATGCTGACCTGGAAGCAGGGCCGCAAGCTGCTGTCCGACAAGCTGCGGGAGGACGCCATCGAGCTGCCGGCCTTCCTGGAGGCCGTCTTCATCAACCCGCCCACGCGGGTGGCCGGCACGGCGGTGTTCCTGTCGGCCGAGAAGGGCTCCACGCCCAACGCGCTGCTGCACAACCTCAAGCACAACAAGGTGCTGCACGAGGAGAACGTCTTCGTCACCGTGAAGCACCACGAGGTGCCGTGGATCGGCCCGGACAAGCGCTGCGAGCTGGAGGCGCTGGGGCACAACTGCTGGCAGGTGGCGCTGCACTTCGGCTTCAAGAACGAGCCCGACGTGCCCGAGGCACTGGAGTTGCTGAAGAAGCACGGCGTGGCGCTGGAGGAGATGGAGACCAGCTACTTCCTCAGCCGCGACATCATCATCCCGACCATCGGCTCGGGCATGGCGCTGTGGCGCGAGAAGCTGTTCGCCAGCATGCACCGCAACGCGGCCGCGGCGGCGGACTTCCTGCATCTGCCGACCAACCGCATCGTCGAGCTGGGGTCCAAGGTCGAGATCTGACCGGATCGATGCGCCCAGGCGCTGGCCTGCGCACGGTCCGCCGCCGGGACGATGCGGCCGGTGCGTCCGCTCGTTATGCTGTCGGCCCATGACACGCTGGCTGCACGACCTGTCCCTTTCCGCGCTGGTGGCCGGCTTCGTCGCGGTCCTGGTCGGCTTCACCAGCTCGGTGGCCCTGATCTTCCAGGCGACGCAGGCGCTCGGCGCCACCCCGGCGCAGACCAGCTCCTGGATCTGGGCGCTGGGCCTGGGCATGGGCGTGACCAGCCTGGGCCTGTCCCTGTGGACCCGGCAGCCGATCCTCACCGCCTGGTCCACGCCGGGTGCGGCCTTGCTGGCGGCGACATCCGGACTGTCGATGCCGGAGGCGGTCGGCGCTTTCCTGGTCTGCGGCGCGCTGATCCTGATCGCCGGCGCGACGCGCTGGTTCGAAC
>SEEY01000832.1 GCA_004211235.1 Rubrivivax sp. | reverse complement strand
TCCTGCAGCGCCTTGCCCAGCGCTCGGCCGGTGGTGTCCCAACCGCCGCCCGGGTTGGCCGGGATCATCAGCTTCATGGGCACGCCGGCCGCGGAGGCCTGCAGCGGCCAGGCACCGGCGGCGGCCAGGGCGGCCAGGGACTTCAGGAAGGTGTCGCGACGCATGGATGTCTCCTTGTTGGGTGGGCCATTCTTCGGGCCGCACGCGCTGACGTCCAGCACGCGACCCTGTTCTTCTTGGGGGCCATCGTCGACAGCCAGGCTGTCAATCGGCTGTCCAACCCATCGGGGTAAACCTCAGCTCCGACCCCGGGGCGCCCCGGTGCTAGCCTGCCGGCCGATGAAGCTCCTCGTGATCGAAGACAACGCCGCCATGCAGACGACGCTGCAGCGCTCCTTCGAGCGGCGCGGCTTCAAGGTCGTCATCTGCGACGACGGCGCCCGGGCGCTCGGCCGCTGGCAGGCCAGCGTGCCCGACGTGGTGCTGCTGGACCTGTCATTGCCCGGCCAGGACGGCCTGGACGTGCTGGCCCGGGCGCGGGCTTCAGGATTGACGACGCCGGTCATCATCATCACGGCGCGCGGCACGCTGGGCGACAAGATCCTCGGCCTGAACACCGGCGCCGACGACTACCTGCCCAAGCCCTTCGACCTCGATGAGCTGGAAGCCCGCATCCGCGCACTGGTGCGCCGCCAGGGCCAGGCGAGCGAGGGCGCCCGGCCGCTGGACGCGCCGAGCTTCTGCGGCCTGCGTGCCGATGCCGCGAGCGGCGCCGTCTACCACCAGGGCCAGCCGCTGGACCTGCCCCCGCGCGAGGCCGCGCTGCTGCGCGCGTTGCTCGTGAGGCCGGGGCAGGCGGTCGCCAAGGACAGGCTGTTCGAGCTGGTGTTTGCCGACGCCGTGGATGCGCAGCCCGATGCCATCGAGGTGGTCGCCTACCGGCTGCGCAAGCGCCTGCCCGCCGGCAGCGCCAAGCTGGTGACGCTGCGCGGCCTGGGCTACCTCCTCCAGCCCGATGATTGAAATGGCGCCCCTCGTCCAAGGCGTACCTTGGCCGGTCCCCCAAGGGGACGGCGATGCTTGCCGGATTGACCGGCAAGCACATCGCCAAAGCGGGCCGGCTTGGGAGCGGCCCGGCGCTCGGCCCGAATACGGCGTGGACAACTGAGATGCGTCGCCTCGCCGGCCTGTCCATGCGCGCCCGCCTGCTGTGGGGCATCCTGTTGCCCGTGGGCCTGCTGGTGGCGCTGAACACCGTCAGCCTGTATCGCGACTCGCTGGCCGCGGCCGACACGGCCTATGACCGCACGCTGCTGGCCTCGGCCAAGGCCATCGGCGAGCTGCTCGGCGTGGCGGGCAGTGGCGAGCAGGCCAGGCTGGTGGCGCCGGTGCCTTACTCCGCGCTGGAAGCCTTCGAGACCGACGGCCGCAGCCGCCTGTACTTCAAGGTGCGCGGCTTCCAGGGCGAGCTGGTCTCGGGCGACGCGGACCTGCCCAGCTGGACCGGCAAGCTGCCCGACCAGGGGGCCTACCAGGCGCTGGTGGATTTCTACGACGACGAATTTCGCGGCGAGCCGGTGCGCATGGCCGTGCTGCTGCAGCCGGTGGCCGGGCAGAACGGCATGGGCCTGGCCACCATCCAGGTGGCCGAGACGCTGCACCTGCGCCGCGGCCTGGCGCGCCAGGTGCTGCTGCACACGCTGTGGCGTCAGGCGGCGCTGCTGGCCGTCATCGCCATCAGGCGCCTGACCTGCCCGTCGAGCTGACCCCGCTGATCGCCGCAACCAACGACGCGCTGGCCCGACAGGCCCGGCTGCTGGAGCATCAGAAGCGCTTCGTGCGCGATGCATCGCACCAGCTGCGCACGCCGCTGGCCGTGCTCAAGGTGCAGGTGCAGTCCGCGCGGCAGGGCGATGTGGAGCCGCTGCAGGCGCTGGCCGAGATCGACACGACGGTCAGCCGCGCCACGCAACTGGCGAATCAGATGCTGGCGCTGGCCCGCGCCGAGCAGATGCGCCAGCCCGGCGAGGCGATGCCGACGCAGGACTGGGCCGACATCACGCGCGCGGTGGCGCTGGACCTGGCACCGTTGATCGCCCGCCAGGGGCTGGACTTCGACATCCACACCGAGCCCGCCGCCGTGGACAGCCATGAATGGGCCTTGCGCGAGCTGACGCGCAACCTGCTGCACAACGCCATCCAGCACACGCCGGCGGCGGGGCGGCTGGCCATCGAGCTGACGGTGGAGGGCGGCACCGCCCGGCTGCTGATCGCCGACGGCGGCCCCGGGCTGACGCCGTCTCAGCAGGCGCGGCTCTTTCTGCCGTTCGCGGCCGGCGAGTCCGGCAAGGGGTCCGGCCTCGGGCTGGCGATCTGCCAGGCGCTCGTGCATTCGCTGGGCGGGCGGATCGAC